>JAAYQK010000165.1 GCA_012519325.1 Gracilibacteraceae bacterium
CTCAAAATGGCAGAGTTAATTTATACATCAATACTGGTTGAATAATACACAAAACATAATATCAAAATGAGGATAATTACATATGCCGGAATTGTTTTCCTTATGATTTGGGTATGAGCTATGTTAAGGTTACACTGATTTCTGAATAAGGAAAATGTGTGTTATTCCATACGCTACCGCATGTTATAGTGCGAAAGTTGACAAGGGCACCCTTTGAAAGTCTGACAGTAGTCGGGAACGGAGTGAGCAGCACGCGCCGGATGCAGATAATGATGAAAAAAGCGTTCAAGCATCTGCTTGTAGCGTTTTTTCGGTCATTTATGTATTATTTTCTAATGGCTGTGCCAGTATAAGCTCAACGCCCATAACAGGAATGCCATTGACGTATTCGTCCGTCATGTTGGTGTCTTAAACTACAGTATGAAAGCGAGAAAGAGGACTTCTCAGGGTAAACGCATTCTGCATAGAGCTCCGGTTTGAAAGGATTGGATAGCAATTTGCGAATTCCGGTCAGAAACGAATTTGTTTAGGCGAAGTTTTCGATTGCTGTTTATGCTATGGAAGCCCAGCAAGCGATCAGCACGGATTGATGCAGTTTGGTAAAGCTTTTGGTTTTATCAGTTGACGAACTAGTAAACGAGGATCTCGAGACTCTTTGTAAAGCTCCTCTTATAGGCCCCTTTCTGGAAGAATGCTGCAGAGTAGAGAGCATTCGCACCATTTATCCGTCAATTACCTATCTGGTGCATGTCAGTATACAAACTGGCTGTTATCCGGACAGACATGGCATATTAAAGATAGCATCCTTACTCCGATAAGCGCTGATAATGAGGGCTTATATTAATTTTCTATATCGCAATCAAAATGTAAGTAACCTATTTGTATAGCGCTTATCAATGTTATCTATATCACTTCTCCTGCAATTCCTTCCACTTGGCTAAAGCATCAGCAAGAGCGGTATTTATCGGCTTTTCTTTTTTTTGCTGCTGCAGGTACTTTTGTACCGTACGCTTATCGCTGCTTTCCATTTTTTCTTCCATACGCTTGTTAAAGCTTGAAAGCTTTTCACGGAAGCCGCAGCTACACGTGAAGAGCCTTCCTTCACCTTCGCCCTTTAGCTCCATTCTCTTGCGGCACTCAGGGCAGCGGGCATTGGTAAGACTTGCTATACCCTTCCTGTAGCCGCATTCCCGGTCGGAACAAATCAGCATCCTGCCTTTCTTGCCGTTGACCTCCAACAGGAATTTCCCGCATTGAGGGCAACGGGTTCTTGTCATATTGTCATGCCTGTATGCTTCGGTACTGGCTACAACAGCAGAAACAAGCTTTTTGGCATGGGTTCTTATATTGTTTATAAAAATATTGGCATCGGCTTTTCCCTTGCTTATATCATAAAGCTTCTGTTCCCATTTTGCAGTAAGCTCGGCTGATCTAAGCTCAGAGGGGGCAAGGTCAATAAGCTGTATTCCCTTTGCTGTGGGATAAATCTCCTTTCCTTTTCTCTCAATATAGAAGGTGTTAAATAGTTTCTCAATTATATCCGCTCTGGTTGCAGGAGTACCTAAGCCGCTGGTTCTGTCCAGCGCTTCCCTCAATGATTCATCCTCAATGAATTTTCCGGGGTGCTCCATGGCAGAGAGCAGTGTAGCCTCCGTATATCGTGCAGGAGGCTTGGTTTTTCTATTGACGGATTTTACGGATAAAAGCTTCAGCTTGTCGCCCTTATGCATGGGGGGAAGGGGCTGCTCCCTGTCCTCATCATCATTATGGCTTTCGTAAGTATTCCTGTCATCATATACGGCTTTCCAGCCCAAAGATTTGGTCACTTTGCCCCTGGCAAAAAGCTGCTCACCCGATGTTTCTACTCTTACCGTTGTTTGCTCATACTGGTAAGCTGGGGAGAGGACGGCAAGAAAACGCTTTGCTACCAGGTCAAATATGTTGCGTTCTTCAGTGCTCAGGGCAGATAGCATAACGGGTTGTTCAGTAGGAATAATCGCATGATGATCGCTGACCTTGCTGTTATCAACCAAACGGCTAGTGGTATTTATTTTATTTCGAAGCAGATTATGTGCAATTGCGGCATAGGGGCCTATAGCTATGCTTTTTAGCCTGTCGGGAAGAGTCGGCACAATATCCGCAGTAATATGCCTTGAGTCCGTTCTTGGATATGTAAGCACCTTATGTCTCTCATACAAGGATTGCATTATTGAAAGAGTCTGTTTGGCTGAATACCCGTATCGCTTGTTGGCATCCCTCTGCAATTCGGTAAGGTCGTAAGCAAGAGGATGAGGCTCGTTTTTTGCTTCCTTCTTTATATCAACTATTTCTCCAGTCTGTCCGATAAGCTTGGAAACAATGGCTTCCGCCTCTGCTTTGTCAAAGAGACGGGCATTGCCGTTCTTATCTTTCCAAAGCAATGTAAACCCGTTGACTTTTGCTTCAATGGTCCAATAGTCTCTGGGTACAAAGCTTTTTATTTCGTTTTCCCTTTGTACAATCATTGCCAGAGTGGGAGTCTGAACCCTGCCGGCGGACAGCTGAGCATTGTATTTGCAGGTAAGTGCTCGGGTCACATTCAGCCCTATAAGCCAATCTGCTTCAGCTCTGCATTGGGCAGCCTTATACAAATTGTCAAAATCCTTGCCGGGCCTGAGTTGATTGAAGCCGTCCCTTATTGCCTTATCAGTCTGAGAGGATACCCATAATCTCTTTATCGGCTTTTTGAAGCCTGCCTTTTCAATAATCCATCGGGCAACCAGTTCTCCCTCACGTCCCGCGTCGGTAGCAATGACCAGTTCATCAATATCTTGTTGTTTCAAAAGGCTGCGGACAATTCCGTACTGTTTTGAGGTCTGTTTAATAACAACAAGCTCCATTTTATCAGGCAGCATAGGAAGGTCTTCAAGATTCCAGTTTTTATACTTATTGTTATAGGCTTCAGGGTCAGCTAAAGTAACCAGATGGCCAAGTGCCCAGGTTACAATATATTTTTGCCCGGCAATATATCCGTTGCCGTTCTGATTACAGTTCAATACTTTTGCCAAGTCACGCCCTACTGAGGGCTTCTCAGCTAAAACCAATATCTTTCCCATTTTAAATCTCCTTACAAACGAATAAGTAGGGGTAATTTTTTATACCCCCATCTATTTTATCATTAACAGCAATTCTTTACACTATTTTTAAGCGAATTATCTGTACGGGGGCAGAGTTAGTTATTAAATGCTATAATTGCAGCCGGAACCTGTCAAATGGAAATTGAGAGAAAAGCCGTTAAAAAAAATCAAAAAAACTCTTGTTAAAATTTAAGGAATATGGTAATATTATTGTAATAATAATTATTAAAAAATAATGATAAAAGAGGAGGAGTTTATATGAAAAAATATGTTTGCACAATCTGTGGGTATGTTCATGAGGGGCCGGAAGCGCCGGAGGTTTGTCCGCAGTGTAAGGCACCGAAGGAAAAGTTCATATTGAAAAAAGAAGGAGTAAGGCAGTGGGCGGATGAACATAGAATAGGCGTAGCAAAGGATGTAGATCCGGAAATAATTGAGGGACTTAAAATGAACTTTATGGGTGAATGTACCGAGGTTGGAATGTATCTGGCAATGAGTCGCCAGGCGGACCGAGAGGGTTATCCGGAGATTGCCGAAGTATTTAAAAGATATGCTTTCGATGAAGCGGAACATGCTGCAAAGTTTGCCGAGCTTCTTGGAGAGGTTGTGGCCGCAGATACGAAGAAGAATCTGGAGATGAGGGTAGAAGCAGAGTTCGGAGCCTGCGAAGGCAAGAAGATCCTTGCAACAAAGGCAAAGCAGCTTAATTACGATGCAATCCACGATACGGTACATGAGATGTGCAAGGACGAAGCAAGGCACGGAGCAGGCTTTGAGGGGCTCCTGAAGAGGTATTTCGGAAAATAGGAATGATAAAGAATAATATGCATATAAGAGGAGATGTATAAAGTTAATACATCTCCTTTTGCACTTTTTTATATTAGAGGCTGTAGAATTTTTCTGTATGGAGAGTAAAGGGGTAAAGCCTTGTGATTAGCAGGTATCGCCGAACGTTTGACGGTAATGCTCGATTAATTCGTCGCGAAACTGCTTGACCAGCGGCGGCATATATCGACTGCTGTCCCATAGGATGCGATGCGTTTGAAACAAATCTTCTCCTGCAATTGGTATCAACACAGTATTTGAGCCGATCAGCTGCTTCCATGATAGTTCCGGCATGATGCTGATACCTAGTCCATTATCTACGGCATGGCGTACATAAGAAGGATCCGCGCAATACATGCAAATATTGGGCTCGAGTCCATTGGACTGGCAGTAATTAATAAAATATGTATGCATTCGGAATCGTGTCGATAATAGGACGAAGCGCTCATTTTTTAGATCGTGTAGTGATATTTCTTGGAGCTGCGCAAGCGGATGTGTTTTATAAACAGCAATCAGCAGGCGCTCTCTCAATAAAGGGACCGATTTATCAAATTCGGGGCTGACCGGTAATGCGCTAATACACAGATTGCTGTGGAAAATTTTTTTCCCGCTGCTTAAATCATCGGCACTGTTATTATGGTCAATGTAAAAATTCGCCTGCGGATGTTCGTGTGTAAAATGTGAAATGAACTTTAGAACGATGTCCCGGTTCGTATTAAGTAACAATCGAATATTGTTTGAATCAACGTCCTTATCATTGCAAATAGAAAGGCCCGCGTCAGATATTCCCAGCAGAGCTCTATCGATCCGCATATAGAATTCCTTACCTTTTTCTGTCATACGCAAGCGATTGCCAGTTCGTTCAAAAAGCTTAATGCCCAATTCATGCTCCAGGCGGGAAATAGTCTTTGACATGGCTGGTTGTGGCACAAGATGCTCCTTAGCGGCACGTGTGATATTTTCATATTTTGCAACGGTGCAGAAATATTTTAATTGTAACAATTCCATGGCAGTATAACCTCTTTTTTTAATACTACTTTTCTAATACTGTAAAAAGTATAGCAAATATCACTATACATTACAAGATATACCTTATATAATAATATGTATTTGTGCTTTTACAATACCAGTGCTAAAATAAATTTATCACGAACAAACCGTTGAAAATATTATGAAATATGTATACTTGATACCTATTGTTAATTGCTTTTTGTATGCTATGACGGAAGTCATAAATTATACCATGAATTATATGAGGAGGGAAACAGATGAAAAAAATCATTGCATTTTTGCTGGTATTAACGATGCTATTGTCATTGGTTGCCTGTACACAAAAACCAGCCAAAGAGACTACTGCTCAAGAGAATACGGGCGAAGACGCTGGAAAGTTTGACGGTCAGGTCTATGTTGGCCTGATTTATGCTCAAACAGGCAACGCAACATATCTTGGCACCTGCAACTATCATGCTATTTCTGCTGCTGTCAAAGAAATCAATGAAGCGGGTGGTATTCTTGGTAAGGAAGTCGTTCTAGTAACTGAAGATGAAGGCGAAACCGTTGACTCTTCTGTAAAGGCTATGCAAAAGCTTCTAGAGGATGAACGCCTGATTGCAGCTTGCGGTTCTCTCTATTCTCCTAGAGCTATAGCGGCTGTTCCATATGTTGAAGAGCGTGAGATTCCTGTGTTTGTATTTGGCAGTTCTGACGAACTTGTCAGCAAGTGCGGCGATTGGGTTTGGATGACTCGTCCACCTGATAAGTTCAATGGCAAAGCTACTGCAAAGTACCTTGTTGAAAACCTGAAATGCAAGAATCCAGCAGTTATTTATGCTACCGATGCCTATGGCGACGGCTATAGAGTTTCTCTGCAAAATGCACTTGCTGAGTATAACATCACTCTTGACGAGAAACTCGTATTTGGTATTTC
>JAAYQK010000166.1 GCA_012519325.1 Gracilibacteraceae bacterium
AGCAGCTGGTAGCTCGTCGGGCTCATAACCCGGAGGTCGTGGGTTCAAATCCCTCCCCCGCAACCAATTTTTAATGATAATATACGTGAGCACCGAAGGACGCAGGATGACGCAGTAATGCGAAGCATATCCTCCGATTTGATAATAAAATTATCAGATGCGAGCAGGACAAGGAAGACAAGGAAAGAGGCGCGGAGCGTATATAGATATACGTGAGCACCGAAGGACGCAGGATGACGCAGTAATGCGAAGCATATCATAATTTTATACGTGGCGGCGTAGCTCAGTTGGCTAGAGCATTCGGTTCATACCCGAACGGTCGTTGGTTCGAATCTGACCGCCGCTACCAATACGACAATATACTCAGACTTAGGTCTGAGTTTTTTTATTGTATGGAAAAGTGTCAAAAAAACCTCTCCATTGTCTAAAAGTTTTTTATATTCAAGAACTTAACCTGACAAATTATTCATACTCCTTGTGTTAGAATTCTTATACGGCATTTTAGAAGAATAATGCGACAGAGGACATGGGGACGTTTCTCGTGGGGACATGGGGACGTTTCTCGTGTCTCCAGTGAGACAGGAGAAACGTCCCCGTGTCCCAACGTCTCCGTGTCCCCGCGTCGCATCTTTCTTCCAATATGAAGTAAATGAATTATCGGATGGTGATTAGAGTGGCAACGGTATCAAATCAAAGCGTTAGGAATAAACGTAGCAGGATAAAGAGTATTATTGATTTTTTTATGAACACCAATTTCAGGCTGTATATGATACTAAGTACTTTTGCGCTGTTACTGGGAAGGGCGGTCATTTTGGATTTTCTCAATCCTTTTTGTACTGCTTTTTTTGCTGCAGCAATGGTTCAGGAACTAAACCTGTTTATAATATGGACAAGTATATTGCTTGGAGTATTGAGTGTCGGGGATAAGGGAATAGTTTTAAAATATCTGATTTCCGCTTTTGTATTGATAATTCCGTATACCGCAACCCGAAAGATGAAAGAGAACAGGAAACTGGTGCTATCAGCTGCTGCAGCTTTGATTAATTTTGGTGCAGGGTATTTTATTTTTTATATTCAGAATTACTATCTCTACGATCTTTTGATGATGATTATAGAATCCTTTTTAGTTGCCATACTTATATATATATATGATCGTTCCATACCTATCATAAAGAATTTCAAGAACAGAAGGCTGTTGTCCTCTGAAGAGGCAATAGCTGCTGCGGTAATGGCAGCTTTCTGTTTTGTAGGAACAGAGATTTCTGTCGCAGGTTTCTCGGTAAAAAACATTGTTATTATCTTCATAATCATGATTTTTGCTTATCTTGGCAACGTCGGAACCGGTGCGGCAGTAGGGATCATTATGGGAATAGTCCAGGCTTTGTCAGGCTCTATTCTGCCTTCTGCCATAGGAGTCTACGGCCTTTGTGCATTGATGTGCGGAATATTGAAAAATATCGGCAGGTTTGGCTGCCCCCTGGGCTTCATTATAAGCAATGCGTTGATGACCTTTTATATAAACGGCTCAACTGAGGTATTGATAAGATTCTATGAAATTTTTATCGCTTCTCTGCTGTTTGTCTGTATTCCCCAAAGCTGGATGAAAAGATTGTCGGGATATAAGCTGTCCATTGCAGGAGAGTATCTTAAAGAAAGGTCTTACAGTATGAGAGTTAAAGAGCTTACTATAGAAAGGCTCTCGGAGCTTGCGGGGGTATATAAGTCACTGGCTGACACACTGAAGGGCACAGTACAGGACAGCGGCTATTTTTCCCATTTCGAAGCGGCACAGATAATTGACCAGGTGGCTGAAAAAACATGTTCAGGCTGCGGAATGGCAAACAGCTGTTGGAAGAGAGATTTTTACAAAAGCTATCAGTATCTTTTCAATCTGCTGACAGCAATTGAAAACGGGGGTAAGCCAAAAAAGGATGATTGTTATAAAGGCTTTAAGGAGCGCTGCCTGAAGCCGGAGCAAATAGTAGAAGACCTGAGGTATTATTATGATATTTATAAAAACGGGCTTGGCTGGAAGAAAAAAATAAATGAAAGCAGATTGCTTGTAAGTGATCAGTTGAAGGAGGTATCCGCAGTGGTATCCGATCTGGCTTTAAGGATAGATTTGGATGTTGATTTTGACAGGGATATGGAGGAGCTTATCATGGTAGGGTTGGACAATGAGGCAGTGAGGGTAAAGGATGTTATAGTGGCAAAAATGGGAAATGTGCTGGATGTGGATATAAAAGTAGACAACTGCGGAGGAAAGCGCGAATGTATCAGGAATATCATTCCGGCTGTAAACAGAATAACCGGAAAAAAGTTCAACAAAAAGGATATGGCCTGCGATATTATACACGGCAGCATATGCAGCATTAAGCTGAAAGAAGCTCATCGTTATCAAATAGCTACGGGTATTGCGAGAATGAACAAGTCAGGGGCAATTTCAGGAGACAATTATTCATTTTTAGAATTGAAGGACGGCAAATTCATGCTTTTACTGAGCGACGGCATGGGGACAGGCCCAAAAGCTGCGCTGGAAAGCAGCACAACAATAACCCTTCTTGAGAAGTTCCTTTATGCGGGATTTGACAAGGATGTGGCAATAAAAGCCATCAACTCAATGATGCTTCTTAAGTCCAATGATGAAACATATTCGACTGTGGATATGACAGTAATTAACCAATACAACGGAGAAGTGGAATTCATTAAGGTAGGTGCCGTATCCACATTTATCAAAAATGAAGAAGGAGTGCAGATAATAAAAGCAAGTACACTGCCGGTGGGGATATTGGACAGAATTGATGTGGAGTTGGTGAAGAACAGGCTGAAGGATGGCGATTTTGTGGTAATGGTTACAGATGGTGTACTGGACTGCAACAAGGATATTGTGAATAAAGAAAAGTGGCTGGCAGAATTGATAATGGATATTGAAACCAGAAATCCGCAAAGGTTGGCGGAGGAAATACTCCAAAGCTGTCTGAAGGCAAATAATGAAGTGGCTCCAGATGATATGACGGTAATTGCAGCAAAGGTATGGGAAACCATGTAAAACCAAATTTTGAATAATTGTCTCCTTTTTTGTTAAAGTTATGAATAAACATAAGTGTAGAATTTATTTATCAGCCAAAAAGGGAGGTATTTATGGATGCACTGATTGACAGCGGTGAAGTTAGGCAGATAATAATTATAACAGAGGGGAAACCCGGTTCAGGTATCAGCCCTGTTGAAGCTGCAAGGAAAGCATATAACGAAGGTATTGTTGTAAGCGCTGTAGGTATTGTAAATCCTGAAGGCGGCAGTGAGAAGGATATGGAGGCAGTAAAGAATATTGCAGAGGCAGGAGGAGGACTGTGGTATTATTCAGATATGAAAGGCCTGAAATGCACCATTCGGGAGATTACTCACGGTACAGCCTTAAAAACAATAGAACAGATAGTAAGCCGGCAGCTTAAAACCATTATCGGAGGGGAGATTTCAGCTCTGGAATCCCAATCAAGGAAAAGGATAATGGATTTTATTGAAAAATATGGCGGAAGTATCAACCTGAAGTGCGTTGTTGTCATTGATACCGGAAAAAGCATAAGAGGAAGTCTTTCTTATGTAAAAAGAAGTATAGCGGGGCTGCTTGAGAGCCTAAAAAAAAGAAAAGGCAGGAGCAGCATTGCAGTAATAGTCAGTTCCTGTGAACCCGCCGGAATGCATAACATAATATGCGACTTTACCGATGATACAAAACTATTGAATCAGAAGCTGGAGATTATTCGCTTCAAAGAAGGCGGGCAGGCAGGAGCTTCAATATTAGCGGCCTGCGAGCTAATGAATCAGTATTATGAAGTATACAATGCAGAATAAGAATAGAAAAATATGACTATGTCACATTTTTCTATTTTTTCTTTTAAAAAATCAGGCTGTATGGTAGCATTATTATAGAGCAAGCGGAAATAAGCGCAATAGGCGGTGGGCTTATGACAGACCTTATTGAAAATGTAAAAAAAACAATAGCAAAATACGATATGTTGAAGTCAGGGGATAAAATAGTAATCGGAGTATCAGGAGGTCCGGATTCACTATGCCTGCTTCATGTGATGAAGAGATTGTGCAGGGAATACGGCTGCAGTATTTTTGCAGCGCATCTGAATCATAAGTTCAGAGGAAAGGCTGCGGACAGGGATGCGGAATTTGTGGAAAAAATCTGCGGAGAATGGGGTATTACGTCATTTATTGAGGTATTTGACGTGCCTGCATATGCAAAGGAAACCGGACTTTCTCCAGAGGAGGCAGGTAGGGAAATCAGATACAGGCTCTTCCGCAGGGTATGTGAGGAGGTAGGAGGTAATAAGATTGCAGTTGCGCATAATCTGAACGACAATATAGAGACAATATTGATGCGGTTCATGCGCGGAAGCGGGATTGAGGGGCTGAAGGGAATTGAAGCCGTAAGAGGAAACATTATACGCCCTCTGCTTGAAACAGACAGGCTTAGCATAGAGGAATACTGTGCTTGCTGTGGCTTGGAACCCAGGATCGATAAGACAAATCTGGAGTCCGTATATAACAGGAACAAAATAAGACTTGAACTGCTTCCATATATTGAGAAAAATTTCAATCCGAATATTAAGATGGCTTTGAACAGATTTTCCGGGTTGATAAAGGATGAGAACGATTTTCTCGAAGCTGAAGCAGGAGAATGTCTCAAAACTGTTGCAGAGAATTCCGAAGACAGGGTTACTATAGATGTTCCAAAATTTAATACTTTTCATAAAGCATTGCAGAGAAGAATGATAAGACAGTGCATCCAAAGGCTTTCAAACACCTTGAACGGATTTGATTTTAAACATTTTGAGAAAGTACTGGAGCTTACAAACCAATCCACAGGGGCAGCCGTGATGCTTCCGCATAAGCTTAATGCGTTCAGGTCCTATGATAAGCTTGTACTGTCAAAATATATTGTTAAGGCTGATAAAAAGTGTTATTATAAGTTAAAATATGATTATGACAATAGTATTGATACAGATAACGGTCGTATATATATAGAAAGAAAAAAGGCAAAGGAAATTGGAGAGCTTAAAGGACAAAAGGACACTATTTACATTGATCCTTCAAAAATCAAAGAAGGGCTTGTCCTGAGATGTCGTCAGGCCGGAGATAAGTTTGCCCCTATAGGAATGAAAGGAACTAAGAAGCTTAAGGATTACCTGATTGATGAAAAGGTACCAAGGGAGAAAAGAGATGACCTTGAGCTTATTGCTGATGGAAATCAGATTGTCTGGATTGTCGGGGGAAGACTAAGCGAAAATTATAAAATTACAAATGACACTTCAGATGCTCTTTTGATTAAGTATACAAGGAGGTAACATGGTGCTGGAAGATATAAAAAGCATAATGATAAGTGAAGAGGAAATTGCAAAACGAGTTAAGGAACTGGGCAAGCAGTTGACAGAAGATTATAGAGGGAAAGAGCTGCTGATAGTGGGGATACTAAAGGGCTGCATGCTGTTCCTTTCTGATTTGGTAAGGGCTATAGAGCTTCCTCTGACGATGGACTTTATGGTAGTATCAAGCTATGGTACTACAACCAAATCCTCGGGAGTTGTAAG
The DNA here is from genome assembly GCA_012519325.1 of Gracilibacteraceae bacterium. Lineage (GTDB taxonomy): Bacteria > Bacillota > Clostridia > Lutisporales > Lutisporaceae > BRH-c25. Next base: position 5,598 of record JAAYQK010000166.1, read on the forward strand.
AATAATTAAGGATTTGGAGAGAGAAATCGAGGGAAAGGATGTTCTTATTGTAGAAGACATTGTAGATACAGGCCTTACGCTAAGTTATCTCGTAGAAAACTTCAAAAGCAGAAATCCTAAAAGTGTCAGGATTTGCAGCCTTCTCGACAAACCTGACAGGAGAAAGGCACAAGTGGATATTGAATATGTGGGGTTCAAGATTCCAGATGAGTTTGTCGTGGGTTACGGACTCGATTATGGAGAAAACTACAGAAACCTTCCTTTTGTATGCGTACTTAAACCGGAAATATATACAAAAAAATAGAAGAATGGGATGCATTCTTCAGATGCCAGAGTTCGGGGTATTCCTTCGAAGCCCTGCTTTAATCTCGTGTCTCGTGTTTAAAGAAAATTGCTGCGCATTA
>JAAYQK010000167.1 GCA_012519325.1 Gracilibacteraceae bacterium
ATATGTTCTCAAAGTATAGGAGTACATCATTAGCACCGGTGAAATTCTGTTTCTCACTCAAAAGCATTATTTTCTTTGCTGCAAACCTGAGCCTGTCAAGATCGGGAGGAACCTTCGATTCATATAGCATATAAAAATCGGGCAGGTATTTATACAGTTGGTTTACTTCCAGCAAGCCGAGATAGGCATCCTGGACTTCAACCGTCTTTGTCAGGTTGTTAAGGGCTGATTCAAAGTCGTTAATGGTTGTTTGCATTGCAAAATCGGATATTGCTTTTGCTTCGTAACTATTCCATGCACTATGCAGCTCCAGTACATCTTTCTTTATACTTCCAAATTTTTTGTATTTTTCCTGTTCCAGCTTCATCTTCAACTGTTCGGGAGTAAGCTTTGGAATCTGAGCTTGCTGCTTCTGCTGCTCTCCACCCTGTTCACCGGACTGGCTTCCTTGCTCCCCTTCCTGCTTCTTGCCTTCTTCAGCAGCTTGCATCTCAATTTTTTCCTGCTGCATGAACATTGGCTTTTTGCTTTCCTCATGTATTGCCTCAAGGCTTTTTTCCACCTTTTTTATACTGTCTTTCAGCTTATCCAGTTCATCGGGAGGCTTTTTTTCTTCTGCCTCTTTCTGTGACTTCTGCAAATCCGGCTTTTTTTGAGGGGAACACGAGCCGAAGCTTAAAAGAGATAATAGGATAAGTATTGGAAGTATTACTCTATATAAGGACCTCATGATATTCAAAGAAATCACCTCTCAGCATTATTATTCCTTAATTATTTTTTAATATAATTTCGGATGCAGGTTTGAGCCTCCCATATCCGATAAACATCTTTCCATTTCTGGAATACATCAGAAAAAAATTTACGCTTAAGAAGAAAAATGCGACAAAGGACAGGGGAAACGTCCCCATGTCTTCTTCTTTTCCCTACAGTAAATTGACGCTATCGTCAATTTATAAAGTATTGTTATATTTGGATTTAATTTGTTATAATGATTGTAACAAACAAATCAGCAGACGCAGCAGTATAAACCGTATGAAGCCTTAATAGAACATATGCCCTTTAATGATCAAATCTGATAATAGGGGAGAAGTTATATGAAGACTATCGGGATAATAGGAGGAATGGGACCTCTGGCTGCTGCCCGATTGTTTGAGCGGATTGTCATACTTACAAAAGCCGGATGTGATAACGAACATATTCCCATAATAATTGACAATAATACAAATATACCCGACAGGACAGAAGCCATATTGAACAATGGAGATAATCCGGTTTTTGAGATGGTCAGATCAGCGTTGAGACTCGAATTTACGGGGGCGGATGCAATAGTAATTGCATGTAATACCGCACATTATTTTTATGATGAGATAGTTAAGTTTGTTAAAATTCCTGTGATAAATATGGTGGAGGAAACTGCCAAATATATAATTAAAAGCAATCCTTCAGCCAAGTGCGCAGGTCTGCTTGCCACAGAAGGTACCTGTAAGTCAGATATATACAAGAAGGTATTTGAAAAATACGGATTGGAGCTTGCAGTACCTGAGGCAGAAGAGCAGCAGTATATAACAGAAATGATTTATGATATAAAAAGCAGCAGGGAGAGCATCAACCCTGAGAATACAATCAAAGTAGTATCAGCCCTGAGAAAAAGAGGTGCCGAGGTGATAATCCTGGGCTGCACCGAACTTCCCATAGCCTTCGACATGTTTGATATATGCAGCAGCTATGTGGATTCTCTGGAGGTTCTGGCAATAAGTGCCATAGCTTATGCCGGAAAGGATATCAGATATGACAAAATTATCAAGGGAATGAGGATGGAAGCAAAATGTTTGGGAGATGTATATGAAAACAGTAAATATGATTCTTGCAGCACTGTTTGTAGTATTGGTGCCGCTGGCAATGCTGCTGACGAATGTGCAGCTGGTGGCTTATGACCGGAATTACTACAGGGACGAGTATGATAAATATGATATACCCGAGCATATAGGCATGAGCATGAATAATCTTATGGAATCAACTGAAAAGCTCATACTATATCTTGAAAATAAAAGGGATGATTTAAATTTTAAAGCTCAATTCAACCATGGCGAGGAAGAATTCTTCAGCCATAGGGATAAGCTGCATATGATTGATGTCAAGGGGCTTTTTGTCAAGGGACGCATTTTCAGAGATATCTCATTGGTATATATTGCAGCATACATTCTGTTCTTGATAAGAAAAGGGCGTAATAAGAATCAGCTGAGAAAGCTTGCCCGCCACGGCATTGCAATTTTTGCGGCAGGTATTGTACCGGTTATTGTGCTCATAGTGCTGATGAAAATTGATTTTTACAGGTATTTTACGATATTTCATGAGATATTTTTTTCTAATGACCTGTGGCTGTTAAATCCGGCTACAGACAGGCTGATAAATATTTTTCCCCAGGATTTCTTCACTGATATGGCTTTTAGCATATCATACCTGTACATTGCGGAAATGGTTGTCATACTGGTTTGCAGCTTGATGGTGCTTAAATTTGCCAGGTCCCATTAAATTAACATGGAGGTTTTACAATGAAAAGATTATGTCTATTGCTCGCTTTTATTATGATATTTACCTCAGGTTGTTTTTTGATGTCGAGAACAGAAGCTGAGAGTGTCAAGCTGTATTATGCTTTAAAGGGTAATGCCGGCTTGGATACGGAAAATAGGGAGATTAAATATAAGGATGCAAAAAGCAAATATGCAAATACCCTTGAGGAACTGCTGAAGGGACCTTCCGACAGCAGCAAATTTGAAACAGGCATAAGCAAGGATACAAAGGTGCTGGGCATCGAGGTGGAGGGAGAAAATCTGACAGTCAATTTTTCAAAGGAGTTCAGCGCTTTTTCTGGAAGCATGCATGAAGCGGCAGTGGTATCTTCCGTAGTGGATACAATGCTGCAGTTTAGTGAGCTTAAGAAGGTGAAAATACTTGTTGAAGGACAGGAACTGATTGCTCCCAGCGGTGAGCCTTATGGATTTATGGAGTTCATTGATTTTAGCATCGGAGACATGGTTGAAAAGGAGATTACACTCTATTTTGCGGATTCTCAGGCGATGTATGTGGTTCCTGAAAAAAGAACTGTTTTTGTGAGCAAAGAAATTAGTGATGCAGAATTTTTCAGGATAGTGCTTGAAGAGCTTATTAAGGGGCCAAATACCGAAAACCTATACAGGACGATACCGGAAGGGGTAGCGGTTGAGTATACTGAGGTGGAAGGGGATTTGCTGAAGGTTGACTTTTCACAGGAAATGCATATTAATCACTGGGGAGGAGCAGCAGGGGAAAGCATGACCATTAACTCTATAGTAAACTCATTGACGGAGTTTGAAAATATCAATAGGGTAATGCCAACGGTGGACGGAGGTCCTATGAGCATAGAGCATATGGTGGTGGAAGAGCCTTTGACAAGAGATGAAAGCATGATATACAGGCAATAAGCATTGGGAAAGAGATTACAGGAGGATTTCGTATTGGAGCCGCAAAACTCAGGTAGGTTGTCTTTTTTCAACGGCAATACTTTATATATGACAGTAATGATACTGTTTGTGACAGTAGGATATATTGCGCAGCAGAGGGACTTTACTTCAGGAATACTTATAACGGAATTTCTGCTTATCGCCCTGCCGGCAATTATATTTACAAAGAGTAACGGCGCTTCAGTAAAAAAAGAGCTGAGGTTTAACAGTTTGAGTTTCATTGACGCACTGCTTGTGATTGTTGCTGCTGTTTCCGCATATTTTGTGGCGGTATTCATTAATCTGGTTGCAGAAATTTTTATAAGTATGATGGGAGATCTTATTGTACCTGATATACCTTTTGCTAAAAATCTGAAAGAATATTTACTGCTGCTTTTTTTAATTGCAGGCTCTGCAGGTATATGCGAGGAGATATTGTTCCGGGGTTTCATACTAAGATCCTATGAAAAATTAGGTATGTGGCCGGGCATAATAATAACGGCACTGCTTTTTTCAATGCTGCATCTTAATATTCAGAATATGGCGGCACCGTTTTTTCTCGGAATATTTCTGGGTTTTGTGGTATATAAGACAAATTCGATTTATGCAGGGATGCTTGGCCATTTTATAAACAATGGGGTTTCAGTTACCTGGGGCTATGTAATAATGAGCCTGCCCTTTTATAGGAGTATTAGTGCTGAGCAGCTTCAGGGGGGTGTAACTACACAATCATTAGTAGGCGCTTCGGTTTTTTTCGGGCTTTTGCTGCCTTTTGCAGGCACGATTATGGTATTATGCCTGAAGGCAATAAGCGACAGGCATCCTGAAGCAGCTTTTCGTAAGTCCGATGAAAGCTTTATGTGTTTATTAAAAAACATTAGACTATCCTGGCCTTTATTAATATGTCTCCTGATATTTATCGGAATGATGATTATTGAAATTATGCTCATTACAAATGGGAAAAGGTTAATAAATTTCTAAAGAAGGAATGATGAAATATGATGGATGTTGCTATTATCGGAGGCGGTCCTGCCGGGCTTTCCGCCGCATTGAATCTGAAAATCAGAAACAAGAGTTTTGTATTTCTGGGGGGCAGCGAAAATGTCACAGGCTTAATGAAAGCACCTCAGATAGACAATTATCTTGGCTTCAAAGGCATAAGCGGAACAGAACTTGTTAAGAACTTCCGAGACCATGCAATTTCAATGGGAGTAGAAATAAAAAAAGAAAAAGCATATAACATACTTGACATGGGAGATTATTTCTCAATAAATGCAGGAAATGAATTTTATGAAGCACAGTCAGTGATTATTGCAACAGGGCATGAAAAAGCAAAGTACTTTGAGGGAGAAAAAGAGTATCTGGGAAGGGGAATTGGCTATTGTGCCACCTGTGACGGCCCGCTGTACAGGAACAAGTCCATAGCTATAATTTCAGAGAATCCGGAGGGGGAAGAGGAAGCTAATTTTCTCTCTGAGATTTGTTCCGAGGTATTCTATATACCTGCCTATCAAAGGGAGCCAAAGCTCAAGGATGGGATTAAGCTGTTGAAGGAAAAGGTTACGGAAATCCGGGGGGACGGAAATAAAGTCAACGGCCTGACTACAGATAAAAGGGAACTGAAGGTTGATGCGGTATTCATCATAAGGGATGTAATTCCTGTAAACCAGCTTATAGAAGGGTTGGAGCTTTATGAGGGTTCCATAAAGGTAGATAGGAATATGGCATCAAGTATCAGAGGCGTCTTCGCCTGCGGAGATTGTACCGGGAAGCCTTATCAGATTGCGAAAGCCGTAGGGGAAGGGAATGTGGCATCAATGAGCGCAGTTAAATATCTTGAAAAATAGCGAGGCTGCATATGTCCCACCTCATTGAAATCTTGTTATAATATCAGATACCCCGTATAGGTATATAAAACATCAAATGCTACATATAATGAAGCGAAAAGATGTATAATAAAAAGGGGTGAAAAAATGCTTAATAAGAATATGGTCATAGATGATATACTTTATAAGTATCCGCATCTTGAGACAGTGTTCAAGAATCGTGGAATCAAGTGCTTCGGATGAGGCGGAGCTCTGTATATGACCGTAGAGCAGGCTGCTCTCAGATATCGGATAGATGCGGAAGAGCTGGTAAGCGATTTGAACAGGAGTTTGCATTAGCATCTGCCGCCCTTTGGACGGCATTAACTTTTGCTGCGGCTTGATTGACACAACATATAAATTATTATAGAATATTCAAAGACATACATAAAATCAATTGTTTTGCATGTTATTTTATAAATCCGGGGGTCACTTATGCTTCATAAATATGAACAAAATGGCTTAAAAATTGTTATGGATGTTAACAGCGGGGCGGTGCATGCCGTTGATCAGCTGGCTTGGGATATTTTGGACCACTACTCAGACAGCGTTGATAATATTATAGAAATACTTAAGGACAAGCATCAGGAACACAATATAAGAGAGGCATGGAGCGAATTAAAGGAGCTTGAAAGCCAAGGACTTTTATATTCTGACGATGCCTATATGGACAAAGTCCTTAACGAAAAAAGAGAATTCCATACTAAGGCTCTTTGCCTGAACGTAGCCCATGACTGCAATATGAGGTGCGGCTATTGTTTTGCGCATACCGGGGACTACAGGGAGGAGCGCAAGCTGATGCCTTTTTCAGTGGCTTCAAGAGCCATTGAATTCTTGCTTGAAAGCTCAGGGAAAAGAAAAAGATTGGAAGTGGATTTCTTTGGCGGAGAGCCGCTTATGAATTTTGATGTAGTAAAGGAGACTGTTCTTTTTGCAAGAGAAAAGGAAAAGGATTATAACAAAAGGATAGGCTTTACGATTACTACTAATGGAACACTGCTTGACAAGGAAAAAGCAGAATTTACAAATGAATATATGGATAATATAGTATTGAGCATAGACGGAAGAAAGAAGATAAACGACCGGATGAGAAAGTTTACCGACGGCTCAGGCACCTATGATGACATTATGCCAAGGCTGAAAAGTTTTGTTGCATCCAGGGGCGATAAGAGCTATTATATCAGAGGAACCTTTACTTCAAACAACCTGGATTTCTGCAGTGATGTGCTGCATTTGGCCGATGAGGGCTTTAAAGAAATCTCCATAGAGCCTGTGGCTGCAGAACCAGGAAAGGGCTATGCTCTAAGGGAGGAGCACCTTCCAAGAATTTATAAGGAATATGATAAGCTTGCAGACAAGTATATAGATTATTATGAAAGAGGAAAAGGCTTCAGGTATTATCACTTTCTCATGGATCTGGACGGAGGCCCTTGCGTTTACAAGAGGGTATCTTCCTGCGGTTCAGGGGTGGAATATTTTGCAGTTACCCCGGATGGAGAATTATATCCCTGCCATCAGTTTGTCGGGAGGAAAGAGTACCTTTTAGGGAATGTTTGGAAGGGTATTATAAACACAAAGCTTCAAAAGGAGTTTTCTGAAAACACCGTTTATCATAAGAATAAATGCCGGGAATGCTGGGCAAGGTTTTATTGCAGCGGAGGATGCCAGGCAAATGCAGCTGCTTTCAACAATGACCTTAAGGAGCCTTATGATCTTGAATGCAAACTGCAGAAGAAAAGAATAGAGTGTGCTATAATGATAAAGGTATATGAAAAGATAAATAATTAATAGATGGGAGGAATTATAATGGAAAAATTTATACCGGTCAACATGTCAAACAGACATATCCATGTTTCAAAGGAGCATCTTGAAATACTATTCGGGGAAGGCCATGAGCTTACGAATATAAAGGACCTTTCGCAGCCAGGACAGTTCGCATGTGACGAAAGAGTAGATATAGTAGGCCCGAAATCAACCCTTAAAGATGTTAGAATACTGGGACCTGTAAGACCTAATACCCAGGTGGAGATTTCTATGTATGATGCAAGGACCATGGGAGTGGAAGGTATGGTAAGGGCTTCAGGAAATATTCAGGGTACACCGGGCTGTACTGTTGTCGGACCTAAGGGTAAAGTTGAGTTAAAAGAGGGAGTCATAGTAGCCGCAAGACATATACATTTGCATACAAGCGACAGCGAGAGGTTCGGCCTTAAGGATAAGGATGTTGTGAAAGTCAGAATAGGGGATGAAAGGGCATTAGTGTTGGAAAATGTCATAGTTAGGGTTCATCTTACCTATGCTATGGATATGCATATTGATATAGAAGAAGGAAATGCGGCTGGAATAAAGAATGGTGTGCTGGGAGAGATAATACGTTAATCTAAGCACATGATGGAGGAATAACATATGAACAAGTATGAATTAGCCAGTCATATAGACCATACACTGTTGAAGCCTGATGCAAAAGAAAGTGATATAATTAAGCTGTGCAAGGAAGCTTTAGAGCATAAGTTTGCATCAGTATGTGTAAATGCTTCTTTTGTAAAACTGGCTTATTCATTCCTTCAGGGGACGGAAGTAAGGGTTTGCACAGTTGCAGGCTTCCCTCTGGGAGCAACAACAAAAGAGACCAAAGCTTTTGAAGCGGCACAGGCGATTAAAGACGGAGCAGCTGAAATAGATATGGTCATTAATATCGGAGCGCTGAAATCAGGTAAGCTTGATGCGGTAAGAGAGGATATTAAGGCAGTAGCGGATGTATGCAAAGGGAAGGCTCTGCTGAAGGTAATAATCGAAACCTGTCTTCTTACTGATGAAGAAAAGGTTACAGCATGCCAACTTTCCATGGAGGCAGGTGCTGATTTTGTAAAGACTTCTACAGGCTTTTCCAAAGCCGGCGCAACAGTTGAGGATGTAAAACTGATGAGAAGGGCCATAGGACCCAATATGGGAGTTAAGGCCTCAGGGGGTATAAGAAATCTGGAAAGCGCACTGAAGATGATTGAAGCCGGAGCGACCAGAATAGGAGCCAGCGCTTCCGTCAGCATAGTAAACGAGTTGGAGTAAATGCTTCATTAGAGATGAAAAAAGGCACAGCCGTTAGTTTGCGGCCGTGCCGTTCTTATTTTTTCTTAGCACAATATTCATAATAATTTCCCCATCATCCTCACTTTTCTTTTCAAAAATGCAGATGTGCTGTGGGGTAAAAGACTTCACGAAGGAATTCAGCCAGGCTGATTTTATGTTATAAAAAGCGGGATGGAATTTTTGTTTCTTGAAGTGCCATAGCAGGCCGTCATCAGCCATTTCAGTATAGTCTATCTCGGGGACATTAATATAGAGAGCATTAATAATATAGTATATATTGTTTGTGTCTGAGTTTATCAGAAGCTTTTTCCGCAGCTTCTTTCCCCATTTTGACCCATTTTCCTCAAAGGTTTTCTTTGCATTTAATACGGCACTTTCGCCAAAGACATCAAAAAGGTTGATCAGATAGTTGGCAAGCCCGACTGCCAGTGAGTTGTACCTGTATATATCCTCTGAAGCATCCAATGGCAGGCGTTTCTTTATGAACCTTTTCTTATTGTTCACTATTTTTGACAATATATTCCTATACTGATGCTCATATACAATTTTCAGTGTCTTTTCCAGGTTACTTATAATTGAGAGCTTCACGCTTGTCAATTCACCATTGTTGAGCAGTTGCACAAGCTTCACCTCCACATTTTATATCATATTATTTCAATATTGGTTCTATTTATACTTTGCTTGAATACTGCTGATTCCATCACAAAACATCGGAAAGCACATATTATGTGTAGTAGAAAAACTGCTTGTGGTTTTATATTGTATAGGAAAACTGCAGCTTTTCTATACAATATAAAACATTGATTTAGTTGCCGGCGCCGAATTTTCTTCGGAAAAGGCCAATGGGCTATATGCAGCAACGCCGCCTTTGTTATTAGCGAGAGGAGATTTAGGGTGTTGAAAATAACAAATAAGAAAAGGTTAAACCTGCTCAAGGGCATTGAAAGAATGCGCAGTTCCAGATTAATATCATATATTTCCTTCTCACCCATGGATGATTATGTATTGGTTCCTCTGTACAAACAGCTTTGCAGTATTGGGAAAACGGATAGAATAGACCTTTTTTTAAATAGTTACGGAGGTGCTGTAGATACTCCCTATAAAATTGTCAACCTGATCAGGGAATTTTGTGATAATTTTTCTGTTATTATACCATTTGTGGCAAAAAGTGCTGCTACGATGGTAGCTATCGGCGCAGATGAAATAGTTATGGGGCCAATATCGGAGCTGGGGCCTATAGACCCTCTTGTAAGACACCCGCTGTATACCGATCTATGGGTTCCTGTCCAGTCCATAAGACTGTGCATAGACTTTATGGAAGAAAAGCTTGCTCAGAGCAAGGATCCGAAGGTTACTGCCTCAGTTCTGTATCCTATTTCAAACAAACTTGATCCGTGGATACTGGGAGATTATGAGAAGTCTATCAAAGCATCCTATCAGTATGCCGAAGCCCTTCTTGAGAATAATATGTTCAAGGGAAACAAGGATAAGGCAAAGCTGGTAACTAAAACAATGACCGAGAAATATTTCTCCCACGGCTATTGCATTAACAGGAAAGAAGCCTTGAATGATCTGGGGCTTAAAATTATATATGCCGACGGAGATATGTGGAATTTGATTTGGGCGCTGTACCTGGCATATGATGATTATATGCAGGGCAAGAACTATTCATCTGTGATGGAGACTGTTGAGGGAGTTCTTGACCTTCCAAATTCAGAGTGAATAATGGAGCAAAGGGCAGCGCTTTTCACTTGACAATTAAGCTTCCGTATAATTATAATCAAACAGTAAAGTATATATATCGAGAAATAGATTAATTACGCAAAATCTTTGAACTAAAGCAATGTATTCTTCACGATATATGAATCAAGGAAAGCATTTTAGGATATCCGAAACATAGTTATCGAAGGTCTATCCTAAATGTATGGGAGGAGAGGCTGTGGATCCTGTAGCTTTTGAAATACTTGGAATAGCAATAAGGTGGTACGGCATACTGCTTTCGGCAGGAATACTTGCAGGAATACTGCTGGCATACTATGAAGCAAAGAGGCTGGGATACGATCCCGAGTATATAATTGATCTTGCATTATGGTGCATTCCGGCAGCTGTAATCGGTGCCAGGCTCTATTATGTCATATTTGAGTGGAGCTATTATAAAGGCGATATTATGAAAATTATTAACATAAGAGAAGGCGGCCTGGCAATTCATGGGGCATTAATAGCTGCTGTAATTACCGGATATGTATTTACAAGAGTGAGGAAGATATCTTTCTGGGATACGGCAGATATTTCGGCACCAAGCATAATATTGGGCCAAGCCATAGGAAGATGGGGTAATTTTGTAAATAAGGAAGCTCACGGGGGACCGACGGATTTGCCTTGGGGTATAATGGTGGACGGTGTAAGGGTGCATCCTACCTTTCTATATGAATCATTGTGGAATATTTGTGTTTTCATATTCCTGCTGATCTACAGAAGAAAGAATGAGGAGTCAGGGGAAGTATTCCTGCTGTATGGAATACTTTATTCGGTGGGAAGGTTCTGGATCGAAGGCTTGAGGACCGATAGCCTGATGTTTATGGGAATGAGACAGGCTCAGATTATTAGCGTGGTTATAATTGCATCGTTTACTGCCCTGATAGTTTATAGGAGGATAAGGAATAAAGACAAGGCGGAGGGTAGTATTAAATAGTAAATTAATAAAACAACTAAATGAGTTAAATGATACAAAAGCATAGGTCTTTTGTATCATTTTTTTTTAAAAATTTTCTATTTTAAAAAAAAGGAAGGAATTTTAATTTTTATATAGAATATGTCATAAAGTGGACTAAAGTGGAGCAAAGTGGAGTCATGTGAAAATAGGGTGGTGAGTATATGTTCATAGGCGAATATAACCATACACTGGACCCCAAAAATAGAGTCATAATGCCTTCAAAATTCAGGGAAAAGCTGGGGGACAGCTTTGTTATGACCAAAGGGCTTGACAACTGCCTTTTCATATACTCGACCCAGGACTGGAAAATAGTGGAGGATAAGCTTAAAAGCCTGCCTATGACAAACAAGGATGCCAGAGCCTTTGTAAGGTTCTTTTTTGCAGGAGCCTGCGAATGTGATCTGGACAAGCAGGGCAGGATGGTTATTCCAAATTACCTTAAGGATCATGCGAATATTGATAAAGAGCTTGTCATCATAGGTGTCTCAACTCGAATAGAAATCTGGAGCAAGGAAGAATGGAATAAATTCAATAGCGATGCGAATATTAGCTATGAGGATGTGGCAGAGAAAATGTCACAGCTCGGAATATAGCGAGAAGGACATGTGAAGAAGATGGCGGAATTGAATTTTGAACATATTCCCGTGCTTTTAAGTGAAACACTTGAATATCTTAGTCCAAGGCCGGGTGGGGCATATATTGACGGAACCCTTGGCGGGGCAGGGCACTCTTTGGAAATAGTAAAAAGGATAATTCCAGGGGGAGCACTTTTAGGCATCGATCAGGACTGTAATGCAATTGAAGCGGCAGCAAGACGCCTTGAAGCTTATAAGGATAATGTTGTTATTGTCCGTGACAATTTCAGGAACATAAAAACTATTGCCCTGCAGAAGGGATTCAAGGAAGCAGACGGAATACTGCTTGACATTGGAGTATCTTCCCATCAGCTGGATGAGGAGGAAAGAGGCTTCAGTTATATGAACAACGGCCCTTTGGATATGAGGATGAATAAGGATAGCAAATTTGATGCTTCTGATATTGTGAACAGCAGTTCCGAACAGGAGCTTATCCGTATACTCAGGGATTATGGGGAAGAAAAATGGGCAGTCAGGATTGCCAGATTTATTGTCGAAGAAAGAAGAAACGGCAGAATTGATACTACCTTTAAGTTGGTAGATATTATTAAAAAAGCAATTCCGGCAGCGGCAAGCCGGAGTGGAGGACATCCCGCCAAAAGGACCTTTCAGGCTTTGAGAATAGCTGTGAATGATGAGCTCCAGGCATTGGAAGAGGCTGTTACAAACGCAGCGGAGATTTTGAAGCCAGGAGGTAGACTGGTGGTAATAACCTTTCATTCTCTTGAAGACAGAATAGTAAAAAGAATCTTTAACAAAATGGAAAAGCCGTGTACGTGTCCACCGCAACTGCCGGTATGTGCCTGCGGGAAAGAGCCTCTTCTCAAGGTGCTTACTAAAAAACCCGTGACTGCAGGAGCAGAGGAACTGAAGACGAATACCAGGTCGAAAAGCGCTAAGCTTAGGGCAGCTGAAAGAGTAAGTTCTAAAAGGGGTTAGGGGGGAATAATAATGTTAAGGGCAGATAATACTGCATATGATTACAGCAGATATGAGCAGTTGGAAATGGAGCAAGTCCGGGAACCAATTGTAAGCCCCCGTAAAAAAGTTCGAAAAAAAGAAAAACACAAGACTCATTTAATGAGTATATTGTTTATTTTTGGGTTGAGCATTTTTATAATATCACGTTATGCCTACATGGCGGAGATAAATTATAATATTAAGAGTCTGGAAAAGGAATACAGTGCCCTGGTAAAAGAAAATACCGATCTGAATGTGCAGCTTATGAAGTCAGTTAGTCTTGAGACTCTTGAAAAAAAGGCAATTGAGGAACTGGGCATGCAGTATCCGGATATTCAGGACCAGATTGCTTATGTAAATGTTGAGATGCCGGTGGCGTCTGCTGTCAATGAGGCAGATGACTTCTACAACATTGATGATTTACAGGAGAACAAATATATAGCATATACAAAAGCTGTGATAAATAATATCCTCAATGTGCTAGATTAACTAATGGCTGTTCCAGAAGGTGGTGTATTAATTTGTCCGGCATTAAAGTGACAATGAAAAGAAGAATTGTATTTATCTTCTTTGCTTTTTTTGCTGTTTACGCGGGACTTATCGGAAGGCTGGCTTTTATTCAGATAGTAAACAGTGCGGAATACCAGCAGAAAGCGGTGGAGCAGTGGACAAGAGATATCCCGATAAAGTCCAAGAGAGGAATAATATATGACAGAAACTCTAAGAAGCTTGCTGTCAGTGCAACAGCATATGAAATATATGTAAGGCCTGCCATGGTCAAGGATAAAGAGGCAGTCACAAATGCCCTGTCGGAAATTCTGGAGATGGATAAGGCTTCTTTGGCCCAAAAGGTAACTGCCAACAAAGATACGGTTCTTATAAAGAAAAAGGTGGATGCAGATAAGGTTAAGCTTTTAAGAGAAAAGGAACTGCCGGGAATAGTATTCAATGATGACAGCAAGAGATTTTATCCTCAGAGCAATTTCGCTTCTTATATACTAGGTTTTACCAATCCTGACAATCAGGGACAGGATGGGGTGGAGCTTACATATGAAAAGTATCTGAACGGATTTCCCGGAAGAAATATTGTAATGACGGATGCCCATGGGGATATGCTTCCCGGAAGTGATATCAAATACTACGAGCCCCAGGACGGTCTGAATCTGGTGCTTACAATTGATGAAGTAATACAGCATTTTGCTGAAAAGGTTGTTGAGAATGCACTTATTGAGAATAAAGCAAAACGGGTTACGGCAATAGTTATGGATCCCAGGACAGGAGACGTACTTGCAATGACCTCCAAGCCTGACTATGACAACAATGACCCCCGGAAGGTTCCGGAGGATCTTGCGGATAAATGGAACACCATGAGCGAAAAAGACCAGCTGGAAGCCCTCTATAAGATTTGGAGAAATCCCGCCATATCAGATTCATATGAACCGGGTTCCACTTTTAAAGTAATAACCTCTTCAGCAGGTTTGGAAGAAAACGCGGTTAAACCGGAGGATCATTTCAACTGCATTGGACATATTACCGTAGCAGGAAAGAGAATGAAATGCTGGAGGAGTTACAAGCCTCACGGAAACCAAAGCTTTGCAGAGGCTGTTAAAAATTCCTGCAATCCGGTATTTGTTGAGATAGGACAGAGACTGGGGAAGGAAAAACTGTACAAATACATAAAGGCCTTTGGTTTTGGTTCTGTCACAGGTCAAGCTTCCGGGGGAGGCAAAAGGCATAGTAAGGGAATTGAGTGGCGTAGGTCCGGTAGAGCTTGCCAATAACGCTTTCGGACAGGGGATATCCGTTACACCTATTCAGCTGATAACTGCCTTCTCTGCTGTTGCCAACGACGGCATGCTTATGGAACCCAGGATTGCCAAGAAGGTCATTGATGATGAAGGAAATACAGTCCATGAATTCCAGCCTCGAAAGGTCAGACAGGTAATATCCAGGGAAACCTCGGCAACAATGAGGCAGATTCTGGAGTTTGCAATAGCGCCTACCGCATCCTCATATATTCCGGGTTACAAGGTTGCAGGTAAAACCGGCACAGCTCAGAAAGCAGAAGGAGGGGTGTATGTATCAGGCAAATTCGTTTCATCCTTCTGCGGTTTTGCTCCTGCTAACGACCCAAAAGTGTCTGTGCTGGTGGTCATAGACGAGCCGGGAGGAGAACATCACTTTGGGGGTATAATTGCCGCTCCTGTAGCCAGAAGCATAATATATGATACCTTGAGATATATGGATGTTAAGCCTCAGTATACTGCAGAGGAACAAGAACTTATGCAGAAGCCTCTTGTAAAGGTACCGGAGGTAAGGAACATGCCTCTTAAGGATGCCATAAAGGAATTGGCCAAGAGTAAGCTCAAATACAGTGTGGAAGCGGAATATGAGCATAATATGGATTCAACAATACTTGATCAGACTCCAAAGCCCGGAGCAGATATAAATGAAGGGTCTATTGTAATTTTGAATGCGAAACCCGTACAATAAAGCAACAGCATTTAATATTCTGCATACATTGGAATCTTTTCTCAGGCAACGAAATTAAAGAAACCCTTTAATTTTGGTTGCCTTTTTCTAAAAGGTGATGGATAATAATTACGTATTCAGCATATAGATTCCAAAACATGTCAACAATAGCTTTATATGAAGGAGGATAATAATGAAGCTGCATGAATTGTTAAAAGGCGTTAATACGGTATACTTCAAAGGGGATCCGGATGTTGAAATAAGCGGAATAACATATGATTCCCGGAAAGCGAAGAAGGGCGATTTATTTATTTGTGTCAGCGGCTTTAAATATGACGGACACAGTTTTATAGATGATGCACTTGGGAAGGGAGCTGTTGCCTTTATTACAGAGAAGGATGCCGAAGTCCCGGGTGCAGCTGTGGTAAAGGTAGAAAGTTCAAGGGCTGCTATGCCGGTAATTGCATCCAATTTTTACGGAAATCCCTCACAAAAGCTGAGGCTTATAGGTATAACGGGAACTAACGGAAAAACTACCACCACATATCTTATAAAATCAATAATGGAAGCTAACAAGCAAAAAATTGGGCTCCTCGGCACCATTACAACCCAGATCGGTGATAAGATATATATTTCTTCAAGGACCACTCCCGAAGCTTTGGATCTTCAGTGCCTTTTCAGAGAGATGGCGGATAGTGATGTCGATTATGCTGTTATGGAGGTATCCTCCCATTCCCTGGAGCTTGGAAGGGTGGAAGGCTGCAATTTCAGAATAGGAGTATTCACCAATCTTACCCAGGATCATTTGGATTTTCACAAAACCATTGAGAATTACAGAAACGCAAAGAAAAAGCTTTTTTATATGGTCGATGGCACAAATATAATAAACATTGATGATGAGCACGGGAAAATAATTGCCGGGGAATTGAAAAATACGGGGGTGCGGCTGATTACTTATGGCATAGACAATAAGGCCGACATAACGGCAAAAAATATTGATATTACCTCCAATGGTGTGGGCTTTACTATTGTCACTCCTGAATATGAAGCGGAGTTGAATATCAGGATACCCGGAAAATTCAGCGTATATAATGCTCTGGCTGCAGCGGCCGCTGCATATGCGGAGGGGATTGACAGGAATATAATCAGGGAAGGCTTGAATAATGTTGATTATGTTCCGGGCAGGTCGGAAATTATTAAAACAGACACGCCTTATACGGTGATTGTTGATTATGCCCACACTCCTGACGGACTGCAGAACATTCTGGCTTCTGTGAAAGAGTATGCCAAGGGCAGAATCATAACACTATTTGGCTGCGGCGGAGACAGGGACAAGGAGAAGAGACCCATAATGGGCAATGTTGCCGGAAGAATGTCCGATTACTGTATTATTACTTCAGATAATCCGAGAACGGAGGATCCAATGGATATAATCAGACAGACAGAAGCCGGAATAAAATCCACAGGCTGCGACTATATTTGTATAGAAAACAGAAGGGATGCAATAAAATATGCTATTACCATGGCGAAACCCGGCGATATAGTTTTGTTGGCCGGAAAAGGGCATGAGACTTATCAGATCTTGAAAGATAAGACTATTCCCTTTGATGAAAGAGATATTGTACAGGAGCTTCTAAGGGAGGAAATATAATGGAAGCCTTAAGTGTGGAAGAAATAGCCAGAGCTGCCCAGGGAGTTCTTATGAATTTTGAAGGAGAGTATGAGGTCTCAGGTGTAAGTACCGACAGCAGAGAAATAAATCCTGGGGATATGTTTGTTGCACTTGTGGGCGAAAACTTTGACGGACATGATTTTATTCATAAGGCAGTTGAAAATGGGGCGGTATTGGCAGTTGCACAAAGGATGCCGGAGGACTGCAAAATTCCGTACATACTTGTGGAAGACACTCTAAAAGCCTTGCAGGACATTGCTTCTTACTACAGAAGCAAGTTTCACATACCAATTGTGGCAGTAACCGGCAGTTCGGGGAAAACAACAACTAAAGACATAATGGCATCAGTGCTATCACAAAAATTCAATGTATTAAAGACCGAAGGAAATTTCAACAATGCTATCGGTTTGCCACTGACGCTTTTCAGGCTTCAATACAGCCACCAGATTGCTGTCCTGGAGATGGGAATGAGCAGCCTTGGAGAAATAAGCCTGCTTTCGAAAATTGCAAGGCCGAGTATTGGTGTGATATCCAACGTAGGCCTTACTCATATCGAGAAGTTGGGTTCAAGGGAGAACATATTAAGAGCAAAGCTTGAACTGTTTTCATATTTTAATAGTGACAATACAGCTGTTATTAATGGAGATAACGACATGCTGCATGGCTTTCGCTCCGATAAATTCAGGGTTATTAAATACGGACTTTCACAAAGCAATGATATATTTGCTTATGGAATAGAGGAAAAGGGCGAAGCAGGAATAGAATTCTGCGTAGATTCGCAGGGACTAAGGTCGAAGTTTGCATTAATGTTTCCCGGAATGCATAATGTATATAATGCCTTGTCTGCCATTGCCGTTGCAAGGCTTTTTGATATGAAGGCAGAAGAAATACAGAAAGGTTTGGATAGCTTCAAGCCATCGGAAATGAGGATGGAAATCATTAATCTGGACTGCGGGGTAAAGCTTATAAATGATGTATATAATGCAAACCCGGAATCAATGAAAGCGGCAATTGATGTATTGCGTGCCATGAAATCAGAGGGCAGGGGCATATGCATTTTAGGGGATATGCTTGAGTTGGGAGAACTGTCCCCTGAGGAGCATTACAAAATCGGGATGTATGCTGCCTGTTCAGGAGCAGATGTGATAGCAGCTGTAGGTAAATTCGCGGAGGATGTTAAAAGAGGGGCTGCGGCAGCAGGAATGGGCGGCAGTATATATGCCTTTTACGACATAAAGGATGCTGCTGAATTCCTTAATGATAAAATAAAGCCCGGTGATACGGTTCTTATTAAAGGTTCAAGAGGAATGAAAATGGAATACGTTGTTGACTATTTACGCGAGAGGGGATAAGCTTTAATGTACAATTTGGTATCCAATGAATATGATACTTATATCATATGCATTATCTCTGCTTTTGTGCTGGCATTGGTTGCAGGGCCGGTATTCATACCTTTGCTTACGAGAATGAAATTCGGGCAGATTGTCAGAGATGACGGGCCTCAGAGTCATTTAAAAAAGACGGGTACTCCTGCAATGGGAGGTATAATAATTGCAGTACCTGCATTATTTGTATCACTAGCTTTCTCAAAGGACAAGGATATGCTTCTGGTACTTATTACTACTATGCTTTTTGGGTCAATCGGATTTATTGACGATTTTCTTAAGATTAAAAACAAAAGGTCTTTGGGTTTGAAAGCATATCAGAAGATAGTACTGCAGCTTCTGGTTTCTGTTTTTATGGCTGTTGTTGCATCAGGTATATCACAGGTGGGAACAGAGGTACTGATACCATTTACGGGAAGGTTTGTTGATTTGGGAGCCTTGTATATACCATTTACAGTTCTTGTTCTGATATCCACGGTTAACTGTGTAAACCTTACAGACGGTTTGGACGGTTTGGCGGGGGGAACTGCAGTGGTGGTTCTCGGATTTTTCTCTGTAATTGCATTAGCTTCAAAAAATACCGGATTGTTGGTTTTTTCAGGGGCTATGATTGGTGCACTGCTTGGATTTCTAAGATTCAATTCTCATCCTGCGCAGGTTTTTATGGGTGATACAGGTTCGTTGGCTTTGGGGGGTTCAATAGCAGCTCTTGCTGTCATAACGAGGCTTCCCTTCTTCATCCTTATAGTTGGTGCAATATATGTACTGGAAGGACTGTCGGTAATAATACAGGTAGCATATTTCAAGCTGACAGGAGGAAAAAGATTCTTTAAAATGGCACCCCTGCACCATCATTTTGAACTCAGCGGCTGGGCAGAGTCAAAAATTGTAGCCGTATTTATTATAGCTTCAATAATACTTTCCCTTATAGGAATATTGGGATTATCGTAATCAGGTTTCGGGGTCACGAGGATTAGGGAAGGGCCCTGAAGCTGCATGTTTTAGCTTTGCACGCAGGGTGTGGTAAAAGTAATACTGGAGGATAGTGCAATGGATATAAAAGGAAAAAAGGTTCTGGTTATAGGAGCGGCGGTTACGGGAGTACCTGTGGTTAAACAATTGAGTCAATTGGGTGTCGAGGTTGTATTGAACGACTTTAAAAGGGTTGAGGAGCTTAAAGATGTAATTGAAGAAATTGAGGAACTCCCCATAAGACTGGTAGCGGGAGGCCACCCGTCAAAGTTGGCCGAGGACTGTGATTTTGTTGTAATAAGTCCCGGTATCCCATTGGATATTCCACCGGTACAAAGTGCGAAGGCTATGGGCAAAGAAGTCATAGGTGAGATTGAATTGGCATTCCGCCTGACAAATACACCCATTTTGGCAATAACCGGAACAAACGGAAAGACCACCACTACATCTCTTTTGGGTGAAATGATGCGGGCCGGCGGCAGGAAAACCTTTGTTGCCGGTAATATAGGTGATGCCATGATACTTGAGGTGGGTAAAGCAAAGGAGTCTGATATTTTTGTACTGGAGGTAAGCAGCTTCCAGTTAGAATCAACAGTTAACTTCAAGCCAAACATTTCGGCAATCTTGAATATTACTCCCGATCATCTGAACAGGCATAAAACCATAGAGAATTACATAGATGCCAAATGCAGGATTTTTAAAAACCAGGACGAGAATGATTTTACAATACTTAACCGGGATGACCCAGAGACTTCGAAGCTGGCAGGAATAGCAAGAAGCAAAGTGCTGCTCTTCAGCAGGAAGAGAGAGGTCCCCCAGGGGGCATATTTGGAAAATGATTATATTGTAGTCAGGGTGGGTAATAATAAAGAAGCAATAGTACATAAGGATGAAATTTTTATACCTGGGAATCACAATTTGGAAAACGCTCTGGCGGCAGCACTCATGGCATATTGTGCAGGGGTGACCCCCTCAGTGATTGCCGATACTCTGAAAAGTTTTAAGGGTGTTGAGCATAGAATAGAATATGTTGAGGAAATTGACGGAGTAGTTTACTATAATGATTCAAAGGGTACCAATGTGGATGCTTCCATCAAGGCCGTTGAGGCAATGAAGCGGCCTACATTGATAATAGCGGGAGGCTATGACAAGGGAAGCGAGTATGATGATTTTATAGAAGCCTTTGGGGATGTGGTCAGACATATGGTTCTGATAGGCAAAACTGCTGACAAGTTGGAAAAAACAGCCCATAAGCATGGGTTTATGAATACACATAAAGCAAAAGACCTGAGGGAGGCTGTGATGAAATGCCATTCACTGGCTGAACCGGGAGACTGCGTGCTGCTCTCACCTGCCTGTGCCAGCTGGGACATGTTCAGCGATTACGAGGAAAGAGGCAGGCTCTTTAAGGAATATGTAAGAGAGCTGCAGTAACGAGACTGGAGACTATGTTTGGGGGAGGGCTTTATTAATGCCTGCAAGGAATAAGAATAATATTGACTTTACATTACTGGTAACAGTATTGATATTATTGGCCATAGGTGTGGCTATGGTTTTTTCTGCCAGTTCAATATCGTCCTTTATGAAGTATAATGACAGGTATCACTACTTGAAGTCCCAGGGTTTTTTTGCAATAGTGGGAATTGTTGCAATGATGTTTATGAGCAAGCTTGATTACAGAATTTTGGGGAAGTTTGCCGGAACATTGGTGCTTATTAGCATAGTACTGCTGATTGCAGTATTTATACCCGGAATCGGATATAGTGCCAATAATGCAGCAAGATGGATAAAGATAGGGTCCCAGACAATGCAGCCTTCCGAGTTTGCGAAGTTCGCACTGATTATATTCATGGCAAAAAGCATAAGCAATAAAAGGGAGAAAATCAGGAGCTTCAAGCACGGAGTCCTGCCATACATATTATTAGCGGGAATATACTTTGGGTTGATTATACTTGAGCCGAATATGAGCATGGCAGGAAGCATTTTGATGATAACCTTTGCGATGCTGTTTGCCGCAGGGACTAAAATAATCTATCTGCTGGGCTGGTTAATACCAATCCTGCCGGCTGTTGGCTATATAATAATGAAAAAGCCTTATATGCTGGCACGGGTTACTTCTTACATGGATCCATGGGCCGATCCGCTGAATACGGGATATCAGGCGATACAGTCCCTTTATGCCCTCGGTTCCGGAGGCATCTTCGGATTGGGACTCGGAAACAGCCGCCAGAAATTCTTCTACATACCGGAACCCCAGAATGACTTTATATTCTCAATAATTGGAGAGGAACTGGGATTCATAGGAACCGCAACAATAGTGATATTGTTTCTGATGCTGATATGGAGGGGATTGAGGATTGCCTTGTCCTGCCCTGATACTTTCGGCTGCCTGCTTGCCACCGGAATCACATGTATGGTAGCAATACAGGCTACCCTTAATATCGCTGTGGCGACAGTATCCATACCTACTACGGGTATTTCGCTTCCATTTATCAGTTCCGGGGGGTCGTCACTGTTGTTTGTAATGGCGAACATGGGAATTTTATTGAATATATCCAAAACAGTTAAAACAGGCAGGAGTTGAGTTTTATGAGAGTCATTCTATCCGGAGGTGGTACGGGAGGACATATTTATCCTGCAGTTTCCATCGCTAAAGAAATAAAAAAGCAGCATAAGAATGCTGAAATAGTATTCATAGGAACAGAAAGAGGATTGGAGAGCAGCATTGTTCCGAAAGAAGGCTTTAAGCTGATAAGGATAAAGGTAAGAGGCTTCCGGCGGAAGCTGAGCCTTGAGAATATTGCAGCAGTGGCAGAATCCTTTATCGGTATTTTTTCGGTATCAAGGATTATAAGGGATTTCAAGCCGGATATAGTAATAGGTACGGGAGGATATGTTTGCGGCTCGGTTCTGCTTGCCGCTTATCTTATGAATATACCTACCCTTATACATGAGCAGAATGCATTTCCGGGAATAACCAATAAAATACTGTCAAGACTTGTTGATATTATTGCTGTCAATTTTGAGGAGACAAAGAAATACTTCCCCAAAAATGACAAGGTGATTGTGACGGGAAATCCGATACGAAGCAGCATGCTGAGTATAAGCAAGGAGGAAGGGCTTAAGGAGTTTGGTTTTGACAGGGAGCTGCCTGTAATATTTATTGTGGGAGGAAGCAGAGGAGCCAGGAAATTGAACGAAAGCGTAATGCTGCTTGCAAAGCAGTGTATCGACAAAAGGAGCTTTCAAATGCTTCACATGACCGGAGAAACTCAATACGATGACATATTGAAAAAGTACGCCAGTGAAAAAATACCTTTGGATACCGGATATCTTAAGGTAATGCCGTATATTTATAATATGCCCCATGCCTTGGCTGCAAGTGACATAGTAATAAGCAGGTGCGGTGCCAGCACCCTGTCGGAGATTACTGCTTTGGGCAAACCCTCGATCCTGATACCTTATCCTTATGCTACCGATAATCACCAGGAATATAATGCAAGGGCTCTGGAGAAGAATGGGGCTGCAATAGTTATCCTGGACAGGGATTTGAATGCTGAAATATTATATAATGAGGTTGCGGATATGCTTAACAAGCAGGAAAAAATAAGTCAAATGGCAGCAAAAAGCAAGGAACTGGGCAGGACAGATGCAGCTTATTCAATAACAAAGGCTGCCGAAAGGCTTGTTCAAAATAAGAAAATCTAGCATTTGCAAGGCCTGATACTGCATGCCCCAATACAAATGCAGTAACACCTTGGGAAGTAAAGCATAATATATTAATATGATTGAAGAATAATGGCTTCCCGGGGGTGTAAATCGTTGATGGATAAATACGTGATAATCGGTGGGCACAGACTTGAAGGAGAAGTAAGGGTTGATGGATCCAAGAATTCTATTTTGCCCGTACTTGCCGCTACCATAATAAGTGGAAAAGAATCGGTTATCCATAATGTTCCGGAGCTAAAGGACGTTGATTTGCTTATCGGACTTCTTCGGACAATAGGCTGCAGGTGTTTTTTTGAGAACAATACGATAGTTGTGAAATCCAATAGCCAGTTAAATAGTGTTATACCGGAAAAACCGGTACGGGAAATGAGATCCTCTATTATTTTGATGGGGGCAATGCTTGCACGCCATGGACATGTGAAAATCAGCTACCCAGGCGGCTGTGAAATCGGACCGCGGCCTATTGATATTCATTTGTCCGGCCTTAAGAGAATGGATACTAAAATCACAGAAGCCCATGGTTATATTAATTGTGAATGCAGTAAGCTTACGGGTGCGGAAATAAATCTGGATTATCCAAGTGTAGGTGCTACTGAAAATATAATGCTTGCTGCTACAACAGCTGACGGGATAACTATAATACAGAATGCAGCCAAGGAGCCGGAGATTGTGGACCTGCAAAACTTCCTCAACGGAATGGGTGCCAGAATATCAGGTGCCGGAACCAGTACAATAAAGATTGAGGGGGTAAGGGAATTTCACGATGTGGAACATACAGTGATACCGGACAGGATTGTTGCAGGAACGCTTATGGCAG
>JAAYQK010000016.1 GCA_012519325.1 Gracilibacteraceae bacterium
AAGGCAGCATTTACAGAAATAAATGGAAATCCATAATGGATTTCCATTTTTATTAAATTATAGGAAGAGGCAATCTTAGGTGCTCGAACCTTATGCTTAACAATTTCCTGTGCCTTTGAAATAGTAATAAGATTACTGGTAAAAATAAACCTTATATAGTATAATATTCAGAAGATTGATGCATTGCAACAAAAGAACGGGAGGCAAGGTTACATGAATGAAAAGACCAATGAGAATTCAAACTTCATACATGATTTTATTGATATAGATTTGGAGGAAAAAGTATATGATCATGTACATACTCGTTTTCCTCCGGAGCCTAACGGATATCTTCATATAGGCCATTGCAAGGCTATGTATATAAATTTCAGTACGGCAGAAAAATATCACGGATTATGTAATTTAAGGTTTGACGATACTAATCCTATAAAGGAAGATGTGGAATATGTGGAGTCCATTATGGAGGACATCAAATGGCTCGGATTTGACTGGGAGGATCGCCTTTACTACGCATCCGATTATTTTGAAGAGCTTTATGAATTTGCGGAGCATCTTATCAAAAAAGGCAAGGCTTATGTATGTGATTTAAGCCAGCAGGAAGTACGAGAATACAGGGGCACGCCAACGGAACCTGGTAAAAACAGCCCTTACAGGGAAAGGACTGTTGAGGAAAATCTGGATTTATTCAGAAGAATGAGAGCAGGTGAATTCCCCGAAGGTTCAAGAACGCTTCGCGCCAAGATCGATATGGCATCACCAAATCTGAACATGAGGGACCCCGTTATATATCGAATACTGAAGTCAAGCCATCACAGAACCGGAGACAAATGGTGCATCTATCCTATGTATGATTTTCAGCATCCGCTGTCCGATGCTTTGGAAGGAATTACCCATTCCCTCTGTTCGCTGGAATATGAGGATCACAGGCCTCTGTACAATTGGGTTGTAAATGAATGTGAGCCTGAGCACAGGCCGAGGCAGATAGAGTTTGCCAGATTGAATCTGACCTATACCGTCATGAGTAAGAGGTATTTGAGAGAACTGGTGGAAACAGGCATTGTAAGCGGATGGGATGATCCCAGGATGCCTACTTTGTGTGGTTTGAGAAGGAGGGGATATACCCCCGAAGCTCTCAAGGACTTCTGTGACAGGATAGGTGTGGCAAAAACAAACAGTACTGTGGATTATGCGCTGCTTGAGCATTGTATAAGAGAGGATCTGAACAAAAAGGCAGATCGTGTTATGGCGGTGCTGCGCCCCTTGAAGGTTATTATCGATAACTATCCTGATGGTCAAATAGAGTATTTTGAAGTGGAAAATAATCCCGAAAATCCTGATAGCGGCACTCGCAATGTGCCATTCTCCCGTGAGATATATATAGAGCGGGAGGATTTTATGGAGAACCCTCCCAAGAAATACTTCAGGCTCTATCCGGGAGGAGAAGTCAGACTTAAGGGGGCTTATTTCATAAAATGCGAAAGTGTTTTAAAGGATCCGCTGACAGGCGATATTAAAGAAATCCACTGTACCTATGATCCGGCTTCCAAAGGCGGGAACTCTCCGGACGGGCGTAAGGTAAAAGGGACTATTCACTGGATATCTGCCGCACATGCAATAGACGCGGAAGCTCGTCTGTATGATAAGCTTTTTTCTGTGCCAAACCCTGGGGAAGATGGGAGAGAATACGAGGATGATCTGAACCCTAATTCACTGGAAGTATTGACTGACTGCAAGGTTGAACCAAGATTGAGGGAAGCCTCCATGGGAAAAGGTTATCAATTCCTGAGAATGGGTTATTTCTGTCCTGACAGCAAAGACTTTACAAAGGAGAGGCCTGTTTTCAACAGGATAGTAGGGTTGAAGGACTCCTGGGCAAAGGTGGCAAAAAAATAATATTGATATCCGTCAGGGGGACATGGGGAACAGACATGGGGACGTTTCTCCTGTCTCAAAGAGACAGGAGAAACGTCCCCATGTCTGTTCCCCATTAACTTATTTCCAGTTGTTAACCCTGTATAAAACTGTTATTATAATATTATAATTAGACTATATGCGGCATAAATATACTATCAGGGTTATTACACTTCCATTTCATTTGCTGATAATACTACGGGTTTTGTCACTGTATTATAATGGTTAAAATGTTAATTTAATTGTTGGGGGTGAAACGAATGTTCAGAGATTGGGGCCTGCTTACGGCATTCCTGTATGTTATGGGTATGGTGCTTCTCATGGTTGAGGCGCTTGCGCCGGGATTTGGTGTTGCAGGAATAAGCGGAATCATACTTGTATTAGCCAGCATAGTGATGATTTCATCCAGCTTTTTTCAGGCCATGCTTTTGCTGATTGGAACCATAGCAATTACTGTTTTATTGGTTGTTGCCCTATACAGGATGGGTTACGGTAAACGCTTCGTAAAGTCAATGATATTGAATACTGAGCAGAAAAATGAGGAAGGATATGTGAGTACAAAAGGCTACGACAAATATTTGGGCATGCGGGGGATTGTTGCTACTCCGTTAAGATCAGCAGGTACTGTACTCATTGACGGAAACAGGATAGATGCAGTGTCTGAAGCAGAGTTTATCGATAAGGGTGTCGAGGTTGAGGTTATAAAAATTGAGGGTAGCAGGATAGTGGTAAAGAAAGTATGATTATAGAATTGGAGGTATATTAATGGGCGATTTATTATTTTATGTAGTGGCTCTATTTGTCATAATACTTGGCTTAACGATATTTTTAAGCTTTGTTCCCCTGGGATTATGGATTTCTTCTCTGGCAGCAGGAGTAAATGTAGGAATTTTCAACCTTGTGGGTATGAGGCTCAGGAGGGTTATTCCAAGCAGGATTGTGAACCCTCTGATAAAGGCCAGAAAGGCCGGTATTGACGTTGGTGTAAACCAGCTTGAAGCTCATTATCTTGCAGGAGGCAATGTTGACAGGGTGGTTAATGCACTTATAGCCGCACAGAGAGCGGAAATAGAACTGGGCTTTGAAAGGGCGGCAGCTATTGATCTGGCAGGGAGAGACGTCTTACAGGCTGTGCAGATGAGCGTTAATCCAAAGGTAATTGAAACCCCCGTGGTAGCGGCGGTAGCCAAGGACGGGATAGAAGTAAGAGCAAAAGCGAGAGTAACAGTGAGGGCCAATATTGACAGGCTGGTAGGCGGTGCCGGAGAAGAGACTATTATTGCAAGGGTCGGTGAAGGTATCGTTACAACTGTCGGAAGCTCCGAAACCCACAAGTCAGTATTGGAAAACCCTGATCTGATATCAAGAACTGTTCTGTCAAAGGGCCTTGATTCCGGTACGGCCTTTGAGATACTTTCGATAGATATTGCAGACGTAGATGTAGGAAGAAATATCGGAGCCCAGCTGCAGACAGACCAGGCAGAGGCGGATAAAAGGATAGCTCAGGCAAAGGCGGAGGAAAGGCGTGCAATGGCGGTTGCAAAAGAGCAGGAAATGAAGGCTGCGGTACAGGAAATGAGAGCCAAAGTTGTGGAAGCAGAAGCCGAAGTTCCAAAGGCACTTGCCGACGCCCTGAGGAAAGGGAAAATGGGTGTAATGGATTACTACCAACTGCAGAATGTGCAGGCTGATACCCAGATGAGGGATGCAATATCAAAGGTTGGAAAGAGCGATTCTATTGAAAAGGAAAAGAAGTAATCCCTATATGGCATCTCCATCAAAGGAGGGATGTAGTTGGAAGGTATATATATAGTAATAGCCATTATAATAGCCTTGTTTAACTTTTCAGCCAAGCAGCGTAAAAATCAGGGCGGAGGCCAAAGAGGAATGACCAGGCAGCACAAACAGCCCGAAAGGCCTTTTGCGGATTTGGAAAAAAGCTGGAATGAAATGCTCGGAAATCTAAAAGAGTATTTGCCGGAATCGAAGCAGGTTGAGGATCATGTAGAGGAATTTGAAGGTATAGAAATAGAAGACAGAAGCAGAACCGGCAGCCTGGATTATATGGAGCTGAGCCAAAGCTCCGAGGGTATTTCCAGTGAACATCCGGAAAGCATCAGGCAGATAACAAAAGAAAAGAGGGATGCTCATAAGGCTGAGATATATGAAGCAGAAGAGGACATCGTATTTGAAATATCAAAGGAAAGCCTTATCAGCAGCGTAATTATGGCCGAGGTATTGGGACCGCCCCGGGCAATAAAAAGAAGAATAAGGTAAGCATCAAGAGGAGTATTGCAAAACTATTAAATAATCAGTTTGCAATACTCCTTTTTGTATCTATCCCATTTTTGTTCTTCCAAATGCCCCTCCCGCATACATTTATATAGAGGTGTATGCTATGGGTAAGAGGATTTACAAGTTAAAGGAGAATATATCCAACACCTTTGAGCTTCCAAAGGATATAGTTCTGGATGTTTCAAAGATAATAATCATCGGCACAGGGCAGGTTACAGTGGAAAATCATAAAGGCATAATCGAATACAGTGAAGAGATAATAAGAATCAACATCGGCAGCAGCGTAATGAAGCTTTGCGGCAAGAACCTTTCAATAAAGACAATATTGCAGGAGGAAATCACAATAACAGGAGAAATAACGAATATAGAATTCTAGGTATCATTGAAGGCGCTGGGGGTATAAGAGACATGTTTATAATACGAATATGGAATTATTTAAGGGGATATGCTATTATTATTGTTAAAGGATTGAAGATTGAAAGGTTTATTAACCTGGCAGTAGTCAATAATATTTACATATGGGATATTGAGAAGCTTGATTATACAACAGTCCAAGCAAAAATTGGCCTTGAGAATTTCAGAAGGCTCAGGGACATTGTGCGGAAAACTGACAGTTCGGTCAGCATATTGAGCAAACGGGGCTTTCCTTTTATAATCAGGAATATCAGAAGGAGGCGGCTATTTTATTTCAGCCTGTTCCTGATATGCGTTTTTATTTACGCAATGTCTTCTTTTGTCTGGATGATTGAAATAACAGGGGCAAAGGATATCGATAATGAGAATATATTAAGATGCCTTTATAATGAAGGACTTAAGGAAGGAAGCTGGAAAGGAAGACTGGACATAAGACATATTGAAAATAGAGTGTTAATTAATATGCCGGAGCTTTCATGGATCGGGATACAGATAAAAGGGACCAAGGCAATAGTGGAGGTTGTGGAGAAAAGTGAGGGCCCGCCTCTGATAAGTCGTACTGATGCTTGTGATATAGTTGCGGCAAAAGACGGAGTAATAACAAAGCTGCTGGTACTTTCGGGAGATCCACTTGTTAAGGACGGGGACTCTGTCAGAAAGGGACAGAAGCTGGTTACAGGTACAATATTGAGAGAAAATCTGGAGCCCAGGCAAATACATTCTCTTGCCAAAGTAAGTGCCAGGACATGGTATGAGGATGCAGAGGAAATACCTCTTCAGCAAATAGAGTTCAAGCCGACAGGAAAGGTTGCCAGGCAGTATAAATTAAAGCTTCTGGACAAAGAGCTTTCAAGAAAGAGAAGTGTGAATTTCAAGGATTTTAATGAGTATATAGAAGAGAGGTATCTGATAAGCTTAGGAGATTATGTATTTCCGATAAAGCTTGTTGAGTACAGATTTGAAGAATTGGAGCCCCGGTTAAAAACACTTATGGTTGATGAAGCAAAGGATAAGTGTACAGAAAGGCTTAACGCAAGGATAAAGCTCCGGATACCGGAAGATGCAGTTATTCTGGACAGGAAAATAGATTATTATACTGACAAAAAATCCGTTAAAGCAAAAATAAGCGTAGAGGTGCTTGAGGATATCGGAGTAAAACAAAAAATAAATTAAGTATAAAATAACACTTGGGAGGAGAGCAATTGCAGGGTAACCATACAGAAGCAAATATAGAAATTGATAATATGGAAAGAATAATGAATCTTTTTGGGAACTTTGACCGGAATCTTAAAGTCATAGAAGAAGAGTTCAATGTGGACATAATTGCCAGAGAAGGCGGAGTAAAGATTGTAGGCCAGGAAAATGACGTTGCTATGGCGAAAAAGACCCTGGATATCCTGACAAAAATGCAGGAGAATGGAGAATCTGTCACTAGCCATTCGGTAAACTATACTATTGAACTTGTAAAAGAGGGCAAGGAAAGCGGAAGCGGTGAGCTGGGCAGCGTGATAATTACAAATGCCAGGGGAAAAGCCATAAAGAGCAAGACAATTGGACAGAAAAGATATGTAGATGCAATAAACAATAGCGAAGTTGTATTTGGAATAGGCCCTGCCGGAACAGGCAAGACTTATCTTGCCATGGCTATGGCGGTAAAGGCCTTCAAAAGCCATGAGGTAAGCAGAATTATTCTTACAAGGCCTGCAGTAGAAGCAGGAGAAAAGCTTGGCTTTCTGCCGGGGGACCTGCAGAACAAGGTAGATCCTTATTTGAGGCCTTTATATGATGCCTTGCATGACATAATGGGAGCCGAAACCTACCAAAAACATATAGAAAGAGGAGTAATAGAGGTTGCCCCCCTTGCATATATGAGAGGCAGAACCCTTGATGACTCATATATAATACTTGATGAGGCACAGAACACCTCTCCGGAACAAATGAAAATGTTTTTGACCAGATTGGGTTTTGGCTCTAAGGCTATTATTACCGGAGATATTACGCAGATTGACTTGCCAAGAGGAAAATACTCGGGGTTGAAGCAAGTTATGGAGATATTGAAAGGCATAAAAGGTATAGAATTCGTATACTTCAGCGAAAAGGACGTTGTCAGGCATAAGCTGGTTAAGGATATCATAAAAGCCTATGAAAAGCATGAAGAAGAAATAGGAGAGGACGAATGATAAAGTTTTCTGTTCTTAATTTAAAGAGACTGGCAAAAAATAGTACTACAATCAGAGTATTGCTGATTGCAGGACTTTTTTCTGCGCTGTTTTTCCTGTTCGTTTTGAATACTGCGCCGCAGAAATATAATCTCCAGGTAGGAGATATATCCGATGTGGATATATATGCTCCGTCAGATATTGTGGACAAGTCTGCCACTGAGCTTCGGAGGAAACAGGCGGAAGAAAGCGTCCAACCGATTTACAATCTGGATTTGACCGTGCAGATTGATATTGAAAAGAAAATAGGCGACTTTTTTACCCTTCTTAATTCGGTGAAGAATAATGAGGAGCTTGACAAGGCGCAGAAGCTTGGCCTTCTTGAGCGGGATTCGAACATAAGCCTTGGAAACAGTATATATAATACACTTCTGGATGCTTCACAGAAGGATCTTGTAACACTGGAAGACAATATCAAATACATAATCAACCAGATGCTGAGCGGAAGAATTACGGAACAACAGCTGAATGATAAGAGAAGTGACATAAGAGAATTTTTTATGAATCTTCCGAAAAAAAGCAAGC
Source organism: Gracilibacteraceae bacterium (assembly GCA_012519325.1). Classification (GTDB taxonomy): domain Bacteria; phylum Bacillota; class Clostridia; order Lutisporales; family Lutisporaceae; genus BRH-c25. Next base: position 7,365 of record JAAYQK010000016.1, read on the forward strand.
TTAATGAAATTGGTGCGGATATTGCTGTGATGGTTCTGAAACCAAATATGTACTATGATGAGATGGGCACGCAGACCAGAAGGCAGGAAGAACGGGATAAGGTGGAGGACATAGTAATCCGGAAAGGCACTCTGATAGTCAACAAGGGGCAGGAAGTATCATATCAGCAGATACAACTACTGAATGCATATGGACTTCTAGCCGAAAGCGATGATGACAAGTTCGACTTTCAGTTTTATATAGGCTACGGTACAATAATCAGCCTCTGTCTTATTATTATGGGCTTGTACCTGAGAAGCCTTGACAGAAAGCTTTGGGACAATAATTCCACTATACTTCTTGTCAGCTTGATTACTTTAATGGCTCTGACAATTACGATGGTGCTGAAAAATATTTCCGATTATCTTATAGTACTGCCTGCAGGGGCTATGCTTATTTCCATACTGGTAGGTCCAAGGGTAGCCATAATGTCCAATATAATGATGTCTATACTTGCGGGTTTTCTTGGAGGCTTTGATTTGCCTGTAGTGGTTATAATGCTCCTAACCGGTATACTCGGAGCGGGAATGGTATCAAAAACACATCACAGAAGTACTTTTATACTGGCAGGATTGGCCGTAAGCCTGGTCAGCCTGCTGATAATATTTAGTGAAGGTATTCTGAGGCGAGAGGATATATATAGAATATTTTACAACGGCTTGTACGGTGCCATAGGAGGCACTCTTTCAGCAGTTCTTACTATCGGTACACTGCCGTTTTTTGAAACGGTATTTGATATAATTACCCCTTTAAAGCTTTTGGAATTATCAAATCCGAATCAGCCTATGCTGAGGCGGCTGCTTATAGAAGCACCGGGTACTTATTACCATTCGATATTGGTAGGAAATTTAGCTGAGGCAGCAGCGGAGGACATAGGTGCCAATCCGCTGTTGTGCAGAGTGGGGGCATATTATCATGACATAGGAAAGCTTAAAAGGCCTTATTTCTTCAAAGAAAACCAGATTACCAAGGATAACCCCCATGATAAAATCACTCCGAATCTAAGTGCTCTGGTTATTACTTCCCATGTAAAGGACGGGGTGGAGATTGCCAGAAAGAACAAGCTCCCATCGACTGTTATAAGGATTATTGAAGAGCATCATGGAAATACGCTGGTAGCATATTTCTATCATAAGGCATTAAATGCGGAAGGGACTGATTCAGTGGACGAGAGCAAGTTCAGATACCCGTTCAGAAAGCCGCAGACAGCGGAAGCTGCAATAGTCATGCTGGCAGATTCAGTTGAGGCATATATCAGATCCCTATCCGAGCCTACACAGGATCAGGTGGAACAGGGTGTGAGAAAAATAATCAAAGATAAGCTCAACAATGCACAGTTAGACAACTGTGACCTTACACTAAAGGACCTGGAACTGGTAGGACAGTCTTTTGTTAAGGTTCTTGCAGGCATTTTCCATGAAAGAATAGAATATCCGGAGAGTGACAGGGATATACAATAGGCAAGACACGAGACGCGAGATATGAGACGCGAGATGCGAGAATTAGGGCGGGGCTTTGAAGTGTGAAGTAAATAATGTTTGGAGGTAATTGTATGCCGGTATTAATAGACAACAGGCAGGAGAAGATTAAAGTGGATGAAGCTGTGGAAGGTTTTGCTGCACAAGTGGTTGAAAAGGTTCTTGCTTATGAGGAGTGCGAAGATGACTTTGAGGTGAGTATTTCCTTTGTGGACAATGAAGAGATGAGGAGACTGAATAAAGAATATAGGGGTATTGACAAGGAAACGGACGTACTATCCTTTCCACTGGTGGAATTCGCTGAGGAAGAGCTTGAAAAAGAGGAAGAAGATGCCGATTATATAGAAGAGGAAATTGCATTGGGTGATATAGTAATATCAATGGAAAAGGCGTTGGAGCAGTCAAAGGAGCACGGACACAGCTTTAAAAGGGAACTGGCTTTTCTGCTGGTACATGGTATGCTGCACCTTCTTGGCTATGACCATGATGAAGGAGCTTCAGAGGGAGAAATGTTCGATAAGCAGGAAGAAATACTTAAAAAGTTGAATCTTACCAGGTGACAGGAAGTGAAAATGTGAGCTCCAGGAAACTTATCGAAAGCTTTAAGTATGCATTAGAAGGAATTGAATACTGCTTGAAGACTCAGAGAAATATGAGGCTGCACCTTGTTATTGCCGCTGTTGTGGTTGCAGTCTGTGTATTTTTGCAAATAAGCAGTATGGAATTCATTATGGTTATAATTTCAATATCTCTGGTATTTATCTGTGAATTGATAAACACTGCAGTAGAGAAGGCGGTTGACACGGCAACAAAGGAGTATGACCCGGTGGCAAAGATTGCAAAGGATGTTGCCGCAGGTGCCGTATTGGTTGCTGCAATTAACTCGGTAGCAGTGGGTATTTTGATTCTCCAAAGGTACTTATAGCGACTGTTTCAGATACTTATAAGAAGAATAATGCGCTGCAATTTTCTTCTTTTGTGCCGGAGATATAATTTTTATTTTTTTAGAAAGAGGGTTTCAAATGAAAAATAAGAGTTGCCAGGTTACGCTGATAATTTTATGCCTTATAGCAGTAATATTTTCCGGATGCGGCAAAAGCACTGAACCCGTATCAAATGTTGAACCGGAAGTCATTCCCGAACCAACTGTCGAACCGACTCCAATCCCGGATCCTGAACCTCCCAAGGGCTCACCTTGCCCTTTAACGGGAGAGTTGGTTACATTAGAAGCGGACCTGAAACTCAGGCCTATTGCTGTAATGATTGATAATGAATATAATGCAAGGCCCCAATCAGGGCTTGCCGATGCTGAGATAGTATATGAAATCCCTGTTGAAGGCAATATCACGAGATATATGGCAATTTTTCACCATAACCATACGGATAAAATTGGCCCGGTGAGAAGTGCCAGGCCTTATTTCATAGATAAGGCTCTGGAATTCAATGCGGTATATGTGCACTGCGGCGGAAGTCCTCAGGCGCTGCAGGATCTGGTAACACTTAAAGTAAATACCCTCAATGATTTGAAGGGTTCTCCATGTTTCTGGAGATCAAAGGACCGAAAGATGCCTCATAATCTGTATGCTAGTACCAAGCTTATGAGAGAAGTAATGGAGAGCAATAAATTCAATAATAAAACGGCACCTGAGTACTTTAAGTTCAACGAGGAATTTCTTGAACCTGATGGAAAGAAAACCCGCTCAATCACATTTAATTACAGTAAGAATTATATTGTCGGGTATGAATATAATGAAAAGGACAAATTATATTATCGGACGATAAATGGAACAAGGCTTAAGGACAAGGAGTCCGGGAAGGATATTGCTGCAGCAAATATAATCGTTGAAAAAACTACCAGTAAGGTTCTTGACGATGTAGGGCGGCTGGAGATTAAAAATATCGGCAAGGGCAGGGGATATTACCTGAGCGGAGGAAAGCTTATAGAAATTGAATGGAGCAAGAGCAGCAGAAGTGCAAAAACAACATATAAGGACCTTAAGGGCAATGAAGTCCATATGAATAAGGGCATAACATGGATACAGGTTGTTCCAAATTATGTGAAGGTTGAAATCAAGGAGTGAGAATATGAACTACGACATGCTAATTGAAAAGGCACAGGAAGCCATGGAAAATGCTTATGTAAAGTATTCCGGCTTCAAGGTCGGGGCGGCATTGCTGACCAAGAGCGGCAAGATATATACCGGCTGCAATATTGAGAACTCGTCCTTTGGTGCAACCATATGCGCGGAAAGAGTTGCATTTGCAAAGGCAATATCAGAAGGAGAGAGGGAGTTTGAAGCCATTGCAGTAGCCAGCAGCCTCAAGGGTTTCACATATCCCTGCGGGATTTGCAGACAATTCATGTCCGAATGGGGTTTGGACGTAAAACTTATTACCAAGAGCGGAGATAAAGTAAGGATTCATACTATCGGAGAATTATTACCCGAGGCTTTTACGGAATTTTAAGGAGTAAAGTTATGGATACAAAATTCAAGTCAGGATTTGTAACAATAATTGGAAGGCCGAATGTAGGCAAGTCAACTCTTATAAATAAGCTGCTGGGAGAGAGGGTTTCTATTATTTCCAGCAAACCCCAGACGACCAGGAACTCAATCCGCTGCATATATACAACAAATGAGTACCAGATAGTTTTTATAGATACTCCCGGTATACATAAGCCGAAGCATATGTTGGGGGAGTATATGGTAAGAACAGCAACCGAGGCTCTGAAAGGCGTGGATGTAGTTGTGGTTATGTTTGACTGTTCTTCGGAAATAGGGAGGGGAGACATGTATGCAGCAGAGGTAGCGGAAAAGGTAAACTCGCCGGTCATACTTGTGCTGAACAAAATAGACAAGATATCGAAATCCAGACTGCAGCAGGTTGCAGCTTCCTTAATAATGCATGAGGATTATTTTGACAGCATAATACCTGTTTCGGCAAGCACCGGAGAGAATCTGGATGAACTTCTGAAGGAGATAGTGAAGCATCTACCGGAAGGGCCGAAGTACTTTCCTGAGGACATATATACCGATATGCCTGAGAGGTTTATTGTTTCTGAGATCATAAGAGAGAAGATACTTGTGCTTGCATCGGAAGAAGTACCTCATGGCACAGCCGTGGAAATCACTTCCATGAAGGAAAGGGATAATAAGGATCTAATGGATATTGAAGCTATAATATACTGTGAGAAGGAATCACATAAGGGGATAATAATAGGAAAGAAGGGTAGGATGCTGAAAGAGATAGGTATTAGATCCAGAATCGATATAGAAAACCTGCTGCATTGCAAGATAAACCTTCAGCTTTGGGTCAAGGTGAGAAGCAATTGGCGTGACAGCAGAAGTGCACTGAAGAACTTAGGTTATAACTAGGAGTGATTTAATGTCAATATCTAAGACGGAAGGAATAGTCCTAAGGTATACTAACCTGGGGGAAGCCGATAAGATACTCACAATACTTACCAGAAACAACGGGAAAATCAAAGCTATTGCCAAAGGCTGCCGGAAACCAAAGAGCAGTCTTCTTTCATCATCTGAAGTTTTTGTTTTCAGTGAGTTTATATTATACAAAGGTACGAATTTTTATCACATTTCACAGGCAGTAACCAGAGAAACCTTCTATAACATAAGAAAGGATCTGCTGCGGCTTTCCTATGCCACCTACTTTGCAGAGCTTGCAGAAGCTGTTTCCGATGAGGGTATTCCAGGCGAAAGGCTGTTCCTGCTGCTGGCAAAGACACTATACTATCTCTCCACCGAAGAGATACCAATGGGAATACTCAGCCTTGGTTACCGGCTCAAGCTTATGGATATCAGCGGGTACAGGCCTAATATTGTCAGATGTGCCGTATGCAGAAAGAGCAGTGAGGCTTATACCAGATTCAGTATTGATTTGGGAGGAGTAATATGCAGCAATTGCAGTGCCGATGAAAATGGGAGAAAAACCGGAGAGGTTTTTACCATAAGCCAGGGTACTGCGGAAGCTATTAAATTTTTGTTGAACACTGAAATTTCTCGACTAAATACTAAGAAAATTGATAATACTATTTTTAATGAAATTGAAAGAATAACAAGATCCTTCATCCAAAACCATCTGGGAAAAAGGTTTAAATCCCTTGATTTTTTAGATTCTATGAAGGATTTGAATTCCTAATATTATTTAGTTTGAAAGGAGTAAGTTCCATGGATATAAGTCTGGAAAAGGTTGACATCATAAGGGATAGAACAGGTGTAACCTATAAGGAAGCAAAGGATGCTCTGGAAGCAGCAAACGGCAATGTGGTGGACGCCTTGATAAATATAGAAGAGGCGGGAGATAAAAGGTGGACGGAGACTATTTCTGTCAAAGGCAATGAGGCTGTCGAAAAGCTGAAGGGGATAGTCAGATCCGGCAATGTAAACAGGATAAGAGTGAAGAAGGATGACTGCGTAATACTCGATATTCCTGTAACTGCAGGTGCAATAAGCGCAGTTG
>JAAYQK010000168.1 GCA_012519325.1 Gracilibacteraceae bacterium
AAAACCTCCATTAGATTTATATGAATCAATTATATAGCATTTGCATTAATCTGCGCAATAGGATAATAATGCGTAGTATTATTCTGTTCTGTATCATTGTATAGATTAATACAAATGTAGTATGAGAAACAATCAACTTTATAGGAGTGATCAGCAGTGGCAAAAAATAGGTTTAGACATGTTTGCATTTTTTTGATATTATTAATCATAATTTTATATTCATTGCTTATCTATGCAGGAAGGCTTCCGGCAGCATATGCCGCATTCAAAGAAAACATTGGAAGGTCACAAGTCTCAAGGCAGCTATTTGAGTCTTACAATGTAATGGACAATACATTTCATTTTGAACTGCCTGATTCATGGTCCGCATATGAAGAATCCTTTTCAGGGGAAGAGATACTATATCATTTGAATTTCATCTCCAGGGATAAGAGAATACATGGCTTTGTCCAGGTATGGAAGCTCTCTGAGACTTTAAAGCAGTTTATTGAAAAGTCGAAGGAATCAGCAGCAGGCATTATTGATTTTAAGAATTTCAATATTAAGGAAATAAATGTTGACGGCAAAAAAGGCTATCTTATGGATTACAGCCGGGCAAATCAGAAAGGGGAATATATAAGGGCATATGAGGCTTTTATTGAGGGGTTCTCAAACAAGATGTACAGGATAAGCTTTTTTGTACCGGAAAAAGAGTGGAGGGACTATTATAAAATCCTTTTTGACAGGATAATTCATTTAATTAAGATTAGAAAATAAGCATATTATGAGTATGAAAGGCTAAACGCAAACATAAGAAGTAATTGTCGGAGCATTTTGTATACATATAAAGGGAAAAACGTTTTTATGTCGAATAAACATATAGCTATGATTAATATTTGCCAGGGTTAAGTTTGAGCGTAATCGGAGGTGATTAGATGCCAATTAACTTAGTGTTGTGCGAGGACAAGCAGGTCATATTGAATAATATCAGGACAAGCCTGGAGAAGGCTGCCAAGCAAAATGGAATAGATGCAGAAATATGTCTTATGACCGATAACCCCAAAAGAGTAATCGATTATTCCAGACAATACACTCAAGGTGTTAATGCATATTTTCTTGATATCAATCTGGAGACAAACATAAACGGACTGGAGTTAGCCAGGCAAATAAGAAGCCATGACCCCCATTGTTATATAACCTTTATTACCGGGCATCCGGAATTGTGTATGACAGTGTTTAAATACCATATCGAAGCATTTGAATACCTTATTAAGCCGGTATCGTATCAGGCCATAGAAGAGTGTCTGATTTCAATAGATAAACACTATAGCCAATACTTGAACAACCGTAAATTCAATAAAGATGAGATAATCATAATCAGGTCGGGAACCAGTGATTATAGTGTGGAGCTTCAAGACATCATATACGTGGAATCAATAAATCAAAAGCTTGTGGTGCATACCAGAAGCCGCAACATTGAATTTTTCGGATACCTGAAGGATATCATAAATGATTTGAACAAGAACGGAGAATGCTTTTATCGGTGCCACCGGTCGTACATAGTCAATATCAATCATGTAAAAGAAGTAAACTACAGGGATTCATATATTTTAATGTCCAATGATGAAAAGTGCTATATGTCCAGACAGCAAAAAAGCGAAATGCGGAATGTATTGGGTAGGATGGTCCAGGATTATGATGATACTTTATAAAATATTCGTAAATACAATTGGAATGGTGGTTTTTGCATATCTGGCTCAGGCTTTGTACAGCTTTCAAAGGGATAGGAAGATACATGTAAAATTTATTGTTTTGGCATCTCTTGGGGCAAATGTATTATACTTTCTGGATAAATACATAGGTATGGGATTGCGTGCTCTTATATTGCTGCCAGTTATGACGTTTATGCTTTATTACATATTAAAACTCAGCATTCTTCAATCAATAGTTGTAAGCATAACATATGCCATTGCACTGGCGGTAGGGGATCTGTCCGCAGTGTTTGTAATGGTGAAAATATATGGGTACCCTCTTCAAAGTATAAATTCTCAAATATCATTATCCTTGATTTCAGAATTAATTATATACGGTACGGTAGTAATAATAATTCTTCTTATCAGGTTCATCAAACAAACTCAGGAGATGACGGACAAGTATAAGCGCGGCAACAGTATCAGGACGTCCCTTTATATGCTTGCAACCTTCATAGTAATAACGGTTAATTATGCGATGTACATAAAATTCATTGGTGTAGTAGATCAAAGCATAATACTGATGAATGTTGTAATTATGTGGCTTTATCTGATATTAAGCCTTTACATAAACTTTACCAACAGTGCCCTGGCCCTGAAGGAGCAGCAGTATGACCAGCAGCAGGACTATATTAGGACCATAGACAGCCTTATTAATGATTTCAGAAGATTGAAGCACAGCTATTCCAATACAATATACAGCTTTTACGGATACATCCAGAAGGGTGACTTGGAAGGCTTGAAAGCTTATTATGCAGAGGTGGCGAATGAGGCAAAAAGGATGGACAGCAGCCTGCTTCTGTCGCTGCAGAGGATAAAGGTATATGCGGTGTTCGGACTGCTTTGGAATAAGATCAATGAAGCCGAGGGCAGGGGAATAGATGTGGGAGTTAGGGTAATCAATGAGATCCGTGAAGCAGGTATGAAGCTTACTGACCTCTGCGAGGTGCTGGGAAACTATCTTGATAATGCAATTGACGCAGCAGCGGCTTCGGATATAAAAAAAATGAACATTAACCTGGCCGACGATGAGGAATACCTGACAATAAGCATTGAAAACACTTATGATGGATATGTGGATGTGAAGGAAATACAAAAGAAGGGGTATTCCACGAAAGGAAACGGACGGGGCTTCGGCCTGACAATTACCAATCAGATATTATCCAAATATGAAAATGTGTTGCATAATACCTTTGCAGAAGACGGCTTGTTCAAACAAGAGCTGGTGATAAAAAAATGAGAGCGCATGAAGCGCTCTCATTTTTTTATCTCTAGTCTCTCTTGATCAGCGATTCCGGCATTTTTGGCTCCCTAATCGCCCACCAAAAACATGCAGTTGTTGAAGTGCTTGCTATAAACAAAGCTAATGTACTGATAAGAATCATCAACGGTTTAAGGAATCTTTTCATTTTATTACCTCCCTTTTATTACTTATTTTCAAGCCTGTACCGTACATGCTGCCGGCCAGCTTGTAGGTAACAGGCAGTATCAGAATTGATTCAACCAATACGGCAAAGGTTATGATGGAAGAAGCTTTTGTTCCTAAGCTGTACATAGCGATTGCATAAAGCACCAAAATAGTAATAACAGATAATATTTTAAGCTTCTTTCTCAGCTTTCTGCTAACGATAGGGCGCTCCTCCGTATCTGCCGGTGCATATTTCAGAATTGCCGCAAAGCATAGTATAAACACTAAGTTGATAATATGGATATTCAAGTCAAAGGTTATTCCCAGGTAAGTAATACCCAGAAAAATCGAAGTACTGACCGGAAGGCATGTCCACTCACGCTTTGCGTGAACTCCTGAGGCAAAGGTACGTAGTGCACCGAAGCTGATGATTGCTATGAGAAAATACTGAAATATATTCAGTAGAAAGGCTAATATAAATATTAAAACCATTTTGTATGAGTTTGCGATAAATGCAGCGATACCGTAGTCTATTTCCGCAAGCTTCTCCTCCGACAAATCCTCCAGCTCTGCTGCAATAGCTTTTGTAATTTTAGCGCTTATCCTTTCGGGAAATTCCATAGTACCAACCTTCTTTTTTTACCGATTATATACTAATTCAATACTATATCTCAATATGTTGCGGTTCAACAGTTTTATATAAAAGGTATGCATAATGATATAAAATGTTGGAAATTACCGAATCAACAAAATTTTTGACAGTTTATCAATAAACAAAAATGATTAATTCAGCATGATGCATTTTTTTTACTTTTATTGGGGTATTATATATGTTATGAGAATGCATTTGAAGCAGGATGGAGAGATAGGTTAATGTCTGAATCTGAAAAAGGGAGTCTTGTAATAATAGGCGGAGCGGAGGACAAGAGAGCTGATAAATCGATACTGAAAGAAGTCATAAAATTGTCCGGAGGAAAGAGCTCTCGTGTTGCTTTGATTACAACAGCAACGAACAGCCCTAAAGAAGCGGGACAGGAATATAAAAGGCTATTCGGAGAATTGGGAGCCGGAAGTGTGGTGACAATTAATATAACAGACAGGGACACTGCAAATAATCTTGATGGCTTAAGGATTCTTGAGGATGCTACCTGCATATTTTTTGTAGGCGGAGATCAGCTGAGGATTTCAAGTATTTTAGGCGGTACCGAAGTGCATAGATTACTGAAACGGGCATATGAGGAAGGCAGAGTAATTGCAGGAACCAGCGCAGGTGCTTCCATGATGAGCGAAATAATGGTCGTGGAAGGAAAGGATGACGAGGCTCCGAGAAAATGTACGCTTAAGATGGCTCCCGGTATGGGCCTTCTGGAAGGCGTGATAATTGACCAGCATTTTAATCAGAGGGGAAGAATTGGAAGGCTGCTGGCAGCTGTGGCGCAAAACCCGAATGTTTTAGGAATCGGAATAGATGAGGATACGGCCATGATAGTAAACAAGGAGCTGGAATTTTCGGTGGCAGGCTCCGGGGTAGTTACAATTGTTGACGGGAGAGAAATTTCATATACTAATATATCTGAGCAATACCAGGATGACCCTCTTGCCATAACTAACGTTAAAATACATATTTTGCCAAGGGGATACGGGTTTAATTTAATAAAAAAACAGGAAATAATATTTAGGAGATGAAAGAAAATCATTTTTCTCAAAAACACAAGGAGGAAGTATTGTGATTATTGTAAGCAGCCATGCTTATCAAGGTAAAAATATTTACAGTTATAAGCCTGTTGTGAAGCTGGTAGTGGACTTGGGCAGATTTGCAGATATTCCAACAAAGGACATTGAAGGTTTTAACGATGCAATTCAGGAGCTTCTGCCGGGCTTGAAAAAGCACTGTTGTTGCAAGGGATATGAGGGAGGCTTTGTTGAGAGGCTTAAGGAAGGAACATATTTAGCGCATGTAATGGAGCATATTGCACTTGAACTCCAGGCAAAGCTGGGATATGACATTAGATTCGGCAAAACAAGAGAAACCGGAAAAAAAGGTATTTATAATGTTATCTATGGATATGAAAACGAGTATGCGGGTTTGCAATCAGGCAAGCTTGCATTTGAAGTCATAGAAGGAATATTGGCAGGGGAGCTGCCGGAGGTAAATGCAAAGCTGGAAGAAATCAAAAAGGTCTGCATTGCAACGGATTTCGGGGTTAGTACGGCTGCAATCGTAAGGGAAGCACAACAAAAGGACATACCCGTGATACGATTAGGAAGCGGCAGCATACTGCAGCTGGGATACGGCAAATATCAAAAAAGGATAGAGGCAACACTGACTGAGAATTCAAGCTGCGTATCCGTTGATATTGCCTGCAACAAGGAGTTGACCAAAAGTATACTGAATGAGTATGGGATACCTGTTCCCGAAGGAAAAGTATTCAAGAATGAGCAGGATGCTTTGGAATACTGTGAAAGAATCGGTTATCCCGTTGTAGTGAAGCCTAATTGCGGAAGCCATGGGAAAGGTGTATCCATAAATCTCAAGAATCCTCAGGAAGTGTTGGAGGCTTTTAAAATAGCCAGGGAGTATGAAGATACTGTCCTTGTTGAAAAATATATAAAAGGAAGCAATTACAGAGTTCTGGTTGTGGGGGATAAGGTAGCAGCTGCTTCACACAGAATTTCTGCCCATGTTACAGGTGACGGCTCAAGCACCCTCGGAGAACTGATTATGAAAGAGAACAATAATCCCATGCGGGGAGAAGGACATGAAAAACCTTTAACCAAAATTAATATTGATAAAGTGGTGGAGCAGCATCTGAGAAAAAGAAACATTACTCTTGAGTACGTTCCTGACAAGGGTGAAATGGTATATCTACGTGAAAATGACAATCTGAGCACAGGAGGGGTGGCAATTGATGTTACTGATGAGGTGCATGAGCAAAACAAAAAACTTATAGCACTGGCTGCCGGTATAGTCGGGCTGGATGTGGCGGGGGTTGATGTTAGTACTGTCGATATTTCCAGGCCCCTGGATGAAACAGGAGGAGCAATAATTGAAATAAATGCTGCGCCGGGTATCAGGATGCATCATTATCCCTATAAGGGCACCCCCAGAAATGTGGCAAAAGCAATAGTGGATATGCTGTTCCCGGAAGGGAGCAAAAGCAGAATTCCTATAGTTTCAGTAACAGGTACAAACGGAAAAACTACGACTTCGAGAATGATAGCCCATATTATAAAGAGCATGGGACATACCGTAGGGATGACTACCACAAGCGGAATCTATATAAATGACGAACTGATTAGATACGGGGATAATACCGGCCCCATTAGTGCAAAAACGGTTCTGATGGACAGAAGAGTAGAATATGCCGTGCTGGAAACAGCCAGGGGAGGAATTGTGAACAAGGGGCTGGGCTATGATATGGCTGATGTCGGTATAGTAACCAATATTACAGAAGACCATTTAGGGATTGATGATATTAATACTCTTGAGGACTTGGCTTTTGTGAAATCCCTGGCGGTAGAAGCGGTAAAGCAAAGCGGTTATGCGGTTTTGAATGCGGATGATCAATATTGCCTGAGCATGAGGGAAAGGATTAAGTCAAATATTATTCTCTTTTCCCTGTCAACAGATAATGAAGCAGTGAATAATCATATTCTGAATGGCGGGATTGCCGTATACAGCAACGGCAGCAGCATATTTGTGAATAAAGGAGGATCAGAGCTGCTGCTTATTGAAGTTAAAGCTATTCCTGCCACCATGAATGGAATACTGAGGCATAATATAAGCAACAGTATGGCTGCAATAGCCGGCGCAATAGGGCTGCAAATTCCTACTGAGAGCATAATAACAGGCCTTTCAACCTTCAGATGTGATAGTATCGGTAATCCCGGAAGATTCAATATTCATGATATTAATGGAATAAGGGTGATATTGGATTATGGGCACAATATTGACGGTTACAGAGCGGTGATTGATTCTCTGAAACAAATGAAAGCAGGCAGACTTATCGGAATAATCGGGGTGCCCGGAGACAGGACCGATTCAAGCACAATAACTATAGGCAATATGTGCGGTAATTGTTTTGACAGGATTTATATCAAAGAGGACAAAGACAAGCGAGGGCGTGAACCGGGAGAAATTGCAGCACTGCTTGAAAAAGGCTGCAGAATGGGAAGTATAAAATCATCGGAAATCCTTATTGAACTTGCCGAAGAAAAGGCATTGAAGAAAGCCTTATTGGACGCTGAGCCGGGAGATATTGTCATAGTGTTCTTTGAAGAATACCAATTGCTTATGGATGTCATTGAAAGAATGAAGCTGGAGCTGTCGAAGATTCGGCAGATTATAGCGTAGGAAGACACGGGGAAGACATGGGGAAGGGGAAGACATGGGGACAAGACATGGGGACGTTTCCCCTGTCTCACTGAAAGCGAGACACGCGAAACGTCCCCGTGTCTTCCCCATGTCTTCTAAATATATAGTACTAATATTTTTTAATATGATACTTTTTTACTATGGAATAGTACGAGCTATTAGTATATAATATAATAAAATAGTCAAAAAAATGACAACATTTTCCAGCATTTGCAGAAATAATAAGTGTATAGGGGTGGTTTGAATGGATATAAACAGTGGTGATACCTTGGTTTTCGCTGTAGATAATATGACTAAACGATGGAGGATATCAAAGGTAGACAGTAACGTTGTGAAGATCCTTGAAGAAGACGGAACGTACAGGCAGATGCCCTATACATATCTAATTGAAATGTACGAGAGAGGATATATAAAGATAGAAACTCCGTTTATAGCATTGTAATAAGGCAATTAAAAGCCTATTGTTATTAAGCAATAGGCTTTTATATTTTCACGAAATTGTAAAACCCCGTACAATCTATACAAAGTGTGTATTGATGGTACTGATAATAGAGATATAGTATAATTAAGTTATACTTTTCTAATTGTTAGGAGGAACCATGGAGGGTAATAAAGCCGGGTCAGTCTCTTATTTAGTATTAACAGCCAGTCTGGTGCTTATTATAATCTGCGTATTGTTCGGCATACCGCTATACTTAGGATTTGCGGGAGCAGTTGCTTTTACTGTGTATGTACTAATTAAAAAAGGGTATGAAATCAGGACTCTGATAAGCATGATGCTGGATGGAATAAAAGGTTGTTCAAGGCTTATCATGATTGTGCTGCTAACAGGGATTACTGTGGCTGTATGGTTGTCTTCGGGAATTGTTCCCACTCTGATTTACTATGGGCTTGAATATATTAAGCATACAAATTATTTGCTTGCGTGTTTTGCAGCTTCAGCAGTGGTAGCAGTAGTTATGGGGACTTCCATAGGTACTTTAAGCACTATAGGGATAGCATTGTTGGGTATAGGCAGGGGCTTTGAAATGCCTGCGCACATTGTATTGGGAGCTATTGTATCCGGCGCATTTTTTGCGGACAGGACTTCCCCCATATCGGGATTTGTTAATCTTACATTGAAAATCTTAGATTTAAAATACCGGAATTATATAATCGGTGTTATAAAAACCTTGGTGCCTTCAGCGGCTATTGCTGCTGCAGCATATTACTTTCTAAGCAAAGAGTGCGTGCCGGTAATCAATCCTGAAAGGATAGCCGAATTCCAGTGTAATATTAGCGTAGCTTTCGTTATAAATCCATTTATGCTTTTGATTCCGCTGGCTATCATAATATTATCCGTCTGCGGCATCAGTCCTATAATCAATATGAGCCTTGGAGCAGCCGGAGGCTCTCTTATAAGTATATTTCTGCAGAAAAGTACTTTGCCTGAAGTAATAAAATATATTATATCCGGTTATTATACTTCTGCGGGTATCGGGGAGCTTAATCAGATTCTTAAAGGCGGGGGAATACTATCGATGATTGAACTTCTGATGATTCTGACAGGAGTATTTGCACTAAGCAGCCTCCTTGAAGGTGTAAATATTATTCAGCCTATAATCGAAAGGGCAATGAAAGGGGTTAAGGATAAAGCATCGTTAATATTCAGGACTGCGGCATTAAGCTGCTTGATTACAATTATCACCTGTGACCAGGCTCTTGGAGTCATAGTTCTGGGAAAGCTTTTGCAGAATAAATACGAGGCCTTAAAAATCAACAATATAAAGCTGGCCAGGACTATTGCGGATTCGGGCACTGCCATCGCACCGCTTATACCATGGAATGTGAACTCCATAATGATATTGGCTGTTACAGGGATACCGGCAGCGCAATATGCACCTTATGCGCTGATGTGTTACTTGCTGCCTGTTATGACAATAGTATTCGCATTTTTTAGAGAGGAAGCATGAAATGACTATAAGCCATAACTTTTTATTGTGTTTATTGGTTACTTATGTTAAGAATAGATATATAATGATTCAGGAAATGTAAATTATTTAGAGGGAAACATATAGATTGGAGGATATGCAAATGAGTGTCAAAATAGTTGCAGACAGCAGCTGTGATCTGAATGAAGATTTGAAAAAGAAGCTTGGTATTAAGCTGGTACCTCTTACCCTTGAGATATGCGGGAATGTTTATAGGGATGATGAAAACCTGGACGTTAAAGGTATGATAAAGGAAATGACAGCATGTCAGACTCCCCCCAGAACGGCATGTCCTTCACCCAATGAGTTTATCAAAGCCTATGAGGGAGAGGATAGCGTATTTGTTGTTACTTTAAGTTCCAGCCTTAGCGGGACTTACGAAAGCGCTATGCTGGCAAAAAAGATGTTTTTGGAAACTGCCGGGAACAAGTTTATTCATGTTTTTGACTCCCTTAGTGCCTCAATTGGAGAAACACTTATAAGCATAAAGATTTTTGAGTTGGTAAAGAAAAAATGTAGCAATCTTCAAATAGTAGAGAAGGTCAATGAATACATAAAGGGTATGAAAACCTTTTTTTTGCTTGAATCCTTGGATAACCTCATAAAAAACGGGAGAATGAGCAGGGTAAAAGGAGGAATTGCAACACTTTTAAATATTAAGCCTGTTATGGGAGCAACTGATGATGGACACATAAAGTTGGTAGAGAGTGTCAGGGGATATAAAAGAGCTTTTATGCGCTTTGTTGATATTATAGGGGAGCAGGGAGAAAAGCTGGAGGATAAAGTTATAGGAATAGCTCACGTCAACTGCCATGAAAGAGCTGAGGAATTCAAAAATGAGCTCATGAAGAAGTACAAGTTTAAGGATATAATTGTTGTAGAGACTGCAGGCCTTACCAGCGTGTATGCAAATCAGGGAGGCTTAATTGTTGCGTTTTAATTGGTAATATTACACAGCTTCTGTAAACCGGACATTTCTATGATACAATATATGTAAGCGCACATGGGCGGTTATAATAATGATAGAAGGAAAACGGTGTGGAGGTATTTATTTTGAAAAGGTATATGGCATTATTTACAGCAGTATTGTTTATTATTTCTGCACTAATGGGAGTTTTTGAAGCAGAAGCAGAGGATATCAGGCTGCCTTATGAAATAGAAAGCTTTTCGGATGTGCCGGAGAATCACTGGGCATATGAGCCGGTTCACTATTTCAGATATTTAAATATTACCCGGGGAATGGACGGAAATGTATTCGGCCTGGGGCAGCAAATAACAAAAAGTGAATTCATTACCATGCTGGTAAGGATTATGGGATGGAAGCCTTATGCTCCGGAAAACGGCAGCTTTTCTGACGTAAGCAAGGATAAATGGTATTATCCCTACATCGAGGCAGCGGCTACCCATGAAGCGATATTGAAGGATGCAGGAAGCTTCAACCCGGAAAAGCCCATAACCAGACTTGAGATTGCAGAAGCAATAGTGAGGGCCTTTGGGTATGCGGAACTTGCGGATCAGCTAAAAAACCTGCCAAGTGAGTTTGAAGATGTTGTGGAAGGTGCGGAGTATGTAAATATTATAAAGGACTTCGGAATATCAAAGGGAGTTGACGGGAGCAGATTTCTTCCCGATAGTACTGCGAAGAGGGAAGAGGCTGTAGCAATGCTTAGAAGAATGTATCAGAGGATAAATTCAGGGATTAATGAACTGCATGCCTTTTATGCGATAAAATCTTACGACCAGGCTGACATGATAAAGGATCTGGATTCCGTAAGCTTTGGATGGAGCAGGCTGGAATATGATGAGAATAATGACAGATTTGAAGTTGCATTTGCCAGAAATGGGAAAAGCGACTTTTTTATACCGGCAGGATATTCAGAACCGATTAATATAGCAAAGCAGAGCGGCTTGCCTATACAGCTCAATCTTTTTGCTTCGAATGAAACAAAAGTCAAGAATCCCTCTGCTGAAGGACAAACGGGAATAATAGAATATCTTCTTACGGATGCCGAAGCCAGGTCTGAGGTTATTGACCAGATTGTCCGGGTACTGAATGGAGTCAAGGTTGAAAATGATGTGATTTCTTTTGACGGTATAGTTATCGATTTTGAAAATTTAAGAGGGGAAAGACTTAAGCAGCTTTTCAATAAATTTTTGTCGGAGCTTTCGAAGAAGCTTGCAGTGAACAGCAAAAAGCTTTATGTTGCAGTGCACCCCGAGAGGGCCGGAGGACAAGTTTATTATGATGGATATGATTACAGATTCATAGGAGAAATAGCAGACAGGGTGATACTTATGGCTCATGATTATAACGCAATAAGCCTCACTGAGGCTGAGATGGCCACAGGCTACAACGATACGCCTCTTACACCTATAAACGAAGTGTATTATGCTCTTAAGGCCATTACTGATGAAAATACGGGGGTGGCTGATTTGAGCAAGGTATGGCTTCAGCTGTCCTTTGATGCAGTACAATGGAAGATGAGGGAGGGAAAGGTGATTAACAAGAATGCATTCCGTCCTTCATATATACAGCTTATAGAGCGTATCAACAAGGAGGAACCCGGCAGTAATCTGAGCTTGAAATACTCTGAAAGAATACAAAATCCATGGCTGACATATTATAACAGCAGCGACGGCACAGACAATATCATATGGTATGAGGATAAAAGAAGCATAAATGCCAAAATACAACTGGCAAAGCTGTTTGGCATAAACGGCATATCCCTGTGGAGGCTGGGCAATATACCTGACTTTGAGGATGCCGCGGGTAATGAAAATCACCTTGATGTATGGCAGACAATAATAGGACTATAGTACGATGGTCCTATTATTAATTTTACCTTAAAATAATGAAATAATTTGCGAAATAGTTATTGTTGAGGGGTGATAAATTGAAAAGAATATTGTCAGCAATTTTAATAGTCATGCTTTTGGCAGGATGTTCTCAAAAGCCTGCTGAGCCTGTGGAGACAGTCAAACCTGCCGTACAGCCGGCAGCAGAACAAAATACTGAAGCAGAAAGCCCAATTGCAGCCAAGAAAGAAGAAAGCAACCTGTTTGATGCAAGAATGGTAAAGGAAGGAGACCTGGTAGCCGGATTGAAAATAATTAAGGTTCAGGTGGATTCTCCCGAAGTGGAAGATTATGATGCTTATGTGGATTTTGAAGGGGAAGTGACAGTAAGTGGTACCTTCAAGCATAATCTGAACGACGAATTTTTGGATCATGAAATAAGCTTCAAGGTTGATGAGGAATCCGAGGCCTTGCTTCCGAAGCTTGCCCATGACCAGAGGTATGCGTGGTTCATGTTCATGAACCATGATGAAGCGGAGAAGGCTTTAGGAGCAGCAGGTACAGAAGGAAAAGCAGCTGTTACAATTAAGAATTACAGCATTAATTATGCCCATACGGAGATTTGGAATACAGCTGAATTGGTAAAGGCAGAGATTTTTTCAACTGAGGTGCCTGATTAATAAATATTGGTAAATTGTAAAATGAAGTGTCGCGATAGATAAAAAAAGTGTCCCATAGGGACCAACTCAGCTATAATGTTAAGTGACCAAACCCAACAAAAAGGAGAGAGGTATATGGGACACTTACATTG
>JAAYQK010000169.1 GCA_012519325.1 Gracilibacteraceae bacterium
CGCTAAATTGCAATTTTCAGCCTGGAGCGAATGAATTTATAGATTGAATGACAACAAAAAAGGATGTCTGATTCGACATCCTTCTATTGCCTTTATTAGAGCTAAAACTAATATACAGGCGGTGAGAGGTAACTGATAATAATTGCATTATCGTCGTCAATATTTAAATAGTTGTGCGGGACATTTGAATTTATATAAAGACTATCATTTGTATTAAGCAGAAATATCTTATTATCGACATGAACTTCTATCCGGCCTTTAACAATAAACAAACCCTCTTCTGCATCATGGGTGATCAATTTTTCTGAAACCCATGATTTCGGCTTTAACTCAACATAAAACCCCACCATCCTGGGCTTTACAGTATTATCCGAACTAACAGGAGTTATGAACTGATACTCTGTACATATTTCAGGTATTACTACCTTCCTTCGCTTCTTTTCACTTGTAAAATAATATCTTTCATATTCATCGTTCATATCCTTAATTACTGAAATCGGCTTATATTCATCAATTAAAAACGATATTATTGGGGTCTCCAGGGAATCGGATATTTTTCTCAGAGCTTCAAGTGACGGCTTCTTCAGGTTTCTTTCTATTTGTGACAAGAAGCTTGCGGTATACCCTGTCTTTTTAGCAATATCTGATAATGTATAACCTTTTTCAATTCTAATCTCTTTTATCTTTTCACCCTTCAAGAGTAAGCCCCCCTGTTATAAAAATAAACTCATATACCAATTACTATTTTAGAATAAGGCAGGATCGTTTTCAACTAAAAACCTCAATCAGGCTGCCGAAGAGCTCCCTGTTCCCTTTTATTTTTGCTTCACTCCCCAATACACAGTAGCTTTGCCTTTTCATAAGCTCAAATATCATATCGGACAGTTCCCTTATATCCTGCTCCCTTGTGCCGAGAATCTCCTCCCTCTCCTTCTGCAAATCCTCTTGAGTGATTTTTCTCATATAGTTTTCAATCGCTCTTTCTCCTTTCATAAACGGGGTCAGGGGCAAATCCAGCTTACTGATGGTTCCGATAATATACTTTGTCATCTCTCTTTCTTCAATCCTGAAATCCTTCATATAGCTGTGCATTTCATCATATACCTTCAGGGTTTCCTTCAGATTGGGGTCTCTGTAGGAAACCATGAACATATTGCCGTTCCTTTCAAAGCCTGAAAAGGCACCATAGGCTCCTCCCTGAACCCTGATGCGGTTCCAAAGATAGCTGTATCTGGATATTGTTCTTAAGACCTGCAGTTTCCCTGAATAAGGATAGCCCAATCTTATGAAATTGTAGCCCTGTGCCACATACTGAACCTTTCCCTGAGTCATCAGTCCTTCATTGAGAGACTCAACCTTAAAATCATATCTCACTGTCGGATGTTTCTCATCACTTAATTCTTTAAACACGAGATTCAAGCTCTCTGCAGCTCCGCTGTAATCATCCTCTTCACAGGTCACTCCTGCAATAAGCCCTTCCTTCCTGAATATCAGCCTCATCAGCTTCTGAAGGTTTTCTTTTACATCTGCTATTCTGCTTTCATAGTTCCTTTCAATATCAGCAATGAATTTGTAATAAGTCAGTCCTGATACGGCCTCCTGATAGCTTCCTTCCTGTGAGAAGTATGAGAAAAGCCTTTTGCAGGCAATAGTATGCCCCTCATTAGATATCATCATTTCGATTCTGGATCTGTTTTCCTGTATTATTTCCTTTATTCTTCCGGAATCATCAAGCTTTGTCCTTGCAATAATCTCACTTATGATCTCAAACATCCTTGTCATCTTTCCTGCAAGAGCCCTGCCTCTTACTGAAAATACCGGATGGTATTTACTGTCGTCGTCTTTTTCTCCGTAGACCTGAGTGCTGAATTTGATGCCTCCGGTATGCATGTCAATTTCCTTTGAGATCTCCCCATAGCTGTAGTTTTCAGTACTTACCCTCCCCAGTATCACAGACAGCAGTGGAATGTACTGCAGCAGCTCCTGAGGCACGGAAGTGGTATCAAACAAAAGATTGACATACACAATGTCATTGGTAAACATATGGTGTGCAAGCACTTTGATCCCTGATACCTCTCTTACCAACTGAGGCAGTACTTCACCTTTCCTGTCAATATCCTCTATTGACAGCATCGGTATGAGTGCAAGCTGTTCGGGGCTGTCCGGAGTGTCCTGCCATTTTTTAAGCTCTCCGGTCTCCTTCACAAGCTCCTGCAGCTGTTCCTGGCTCATATTCGCCTTGATGTTTCTGAGCCTCGCTTTTGTTTCTTCATCCTTTTCTTCTGACATGCCCTTCCTGGGCTTAAGCACCAGCAGTGAACTGTGAGTATTGTTCAACAGGTATTTTCCTATTAATTTTTCAAAGTACCTGTTATTCAGCTCTGCTCTAATCTTATCAAAAATATGCCCATAACGAAGGTGCATAAAGGGATCCTGATCGTAAAGCCAGCTGTCCATTATTTTTATATTGTATATCAAGCCCTTGGGATAACCCTCAAAATCGGATTCTCTCAGCTGAAACTCCTTCAGGTTGACCGCCGCCTCCGCCAGCTTGATATCCAACCCTTCATTCACAAGTCTTTTTAAGGTGCCTGCAACTATATCCTTGAATTTTTCCCTGGATTCTATATTTGAATTCTTTATAATTATGCTGAAAACAGGCTGAAGTATGCTGTTGTCATACCTTCCGAAAACATCCTTCCCCAGACCGGCTTCAATCAATGCTTTCCTGAGAGGGGATGCAGGTGTTGACAGCAGTATATACTCCAATATCTCCATTGCTATATAGAGCTCCGGATCGGTTGAAAGCCCTACAGCATAATTCAGGCTGAGATATGTCTTGTCTTTTTCATCCTCTTTAACAGATACCGGATATTCCAGTTCATAGCTTCGCATTTTCTCAAAGGCTTTCTGCAAAGGTATAGCGGAATCAACAGGGATAGCTTCAAAATCTTTCAGATATTCTTCATCAATAAACTTCATGCGCCCAAGGGCATCCATTTTCCCATATAGGAATATATAGCTGTTGGCCGGATGGTAGTACTTCTTATGAAAAGCGATAAACTCATCCTGCGTAAGCTCAGGTATCACTTCAGGATCGCCTCCGGATTCATAACCGTACGGGCTATCCGGGAACAAGGTTTCCTGAAGCTTCCTCAAAAGCACCGACTCCGGCGACGATAGTGCTCCCTTCATTTCATTATATACGACGCCCTTATATCTCAACTCCTCCGAAGGGTCCTCCAATTCATAGTGCCACCCTTCCTGTTTAAGTATCTGCGGATATTTGTATATATTGGGATAAAACACTGAATCCAGATACACATCCATCAGATTCTCAAAATCCTTCTCGTTTCTGCTGGCTACCGGGTACATTGTCTTGTCTCCAAAGGTAAAAGCATTTAAGAAGGTATTCAGAGAGCCTTTTGCCAGTTCAACGAAGGACTCCTTCGTCGGGAATTTCCTGGACCCGCAGAGTACTGAATGTTCAAGTATATGAGGCAGTCCTGTGCTGTCCTTGGGAGGTGTCCTGAAGGTAATTGAAAATACCTTGTTATCATCTTCATTTTCCATATAAAAGAGCCTTGCTCCGCTCTTCTCATGCTTAAAAAACCTGGCTGTTGAATTAGCCTCTTTGATATCCCTTTCCTCAATTAAGCGAAAACCGTGATATATGTCCCCAATTTTGAATTGCATCTCTTCCAAGCCTCCAGTAAAATAATTCTTTATTAGCATTATAATATATGCCTGCCAAGTTTTACATATTATTTGTGAATTACCTTATGTAAAGGTGGGTGCGACGTGCGAAACCAGTTCTTTTCCATCGCTGCTTGAGCCAGGGTATCACATAATAGTCCAGGCCGAAAGCCCTGCCTGCTCCGCCGAGCATTACAATACCGGCAAATATATATACCAGAATATTTCGCTGCCTGCCATCGCTGACAGTATGAAGTTCAGGCACAGGAATATGGAGCCCAGGGATGCAAGTACGGTGAATAAGCCTGCTATAAGTGCAAGGCCTATGGCTGCCTCCGCAAGTACAATCAGAACCTGGAACAGGTAAGCATTAGGCTCGATAAAGGTTTCCATGAACCACTGAAATGCTTGAGGAGGCTCCTTCAGAAGCGGCTCAGGATAAAACTGCGTAACCTGAGTTGCATTAGTTACGGCATCGGTGGATTCCAAGGGTACATCCTCAGGCCTCGGCATTACCGCAATAAAATTTTTCCCGGGTCAAGCCAGCCTTCTCTTACCTTCTTCACCCCTTCAATGAGCCATATAACGCCAAGGTACACCCTTAGTACGGCCAGCCACAGGATAGGTGTCCTGGCGGACAAATGGCCTCCCAGTATGGATCTGCCTTCCTTTACATAAACAAATTCATGCAATGCATAATCCCATATCCTTGCAAAACCTCCCACCCCGTATTGATAATGGATATTCACCAGGTGCTTAAGTGCTATTGCAAAAAACCCGTCCAGTGATCTTCCCCCTATGTTGGCTACTGCATACCGGCCGCCTATGGATACCATGAATCCGTGGTAATTTGACTTGAAGGGCTTCTTATCCCTTTTATCAATAGATGCAAGTATGTTATGAACTGCTGTCTCAGCAGTCTGAAGTGCCGCTTCTACAATCTGGGGCATCGGCTTCTTCCCGCCTTTGCCATCCGGTTCTTCATAAAATGCATTGTCGCCCACGGCAAAAACATTTTGATAATCTACCGACTGCATGTATTCATTAACCTGTATCCTCCCCCTGCCTCCGTGGGTAAGCTCTGTTTTTGCTGCAAAATCACTTCCCCTGCACACTACAGGTCCAAATTAATGTTCTTGTCGGTATCTCTCTTCCGTCCCTCAGTATTATTGATTCCTTTTTTACTTCTGTGATCGGTGCTGATGTTATTATTTCAACACCATGCTTTTTCATATATCTTTCGGATTTATTTATGAGCCTTTCATTGAGTATCGGAAGTATGCTGCCCATTGCCTCCACAACCATAAGCCTAACTTCACTGCTGTCAATTCCATATTCTCTGCAAAGCGCACTTCTCCACTCCAAAAGTTCTCCCATAGTCTCAATCCCTGTAAAGCCTGCCCCCGCCACAATAAAAGTAAGCATTGCCTTTCTTCTGCTTTGGTCTTTTTCTATTCTGGCTACATAAAACATGTCCTTTACATGTTCTCTTATTTTTATAGCACCCTCAAAGGACCATAGGGTAAAACCGTAATCCTTTACTCCCGGCGTTCCAAAAAAAAGCAGGCTCGGCTCCGGTATCGATTATGAGATAATCATAGGGATAGCTTTCTGATTCGGTCAGAAGCTTCTGCTCTATAAAATTTATGCTCCTTATTTCCTCTGTTTCCACACCAACTCCCGATGCGCCGAATATCTCCCGAAGGTCTATCCGTACCGACTCTGGCTCTACCCTGTTTCCTGCCACCTCATGGAGCTCTGTCATCAAGGTATGGTATGGCCTTTTATCCACCAGAAGCACACTGATATCCGCTCTCTTCCGGGCAGCTTTGCTTAAAAGCCTTGCCGCATGTACTCCTCCGTAACCGCCGCC
>JAAYQK010000170.1 GCA_012519325.1 Gracilibacteraceae bacterium
TGTTTTTATGAACACTATAGACCCCATGCTTTTTATAGAAGACTTTTTTAATAAAAAAGATAATTTAAGCGTAGAAGAAGCTGCAAAGATTGTCCAGTCCGCTGCCGGATTAGAGGATAAAACTATGGACTATATTGTAAAGCATTACAGATATGGTGATGACTTAGTAAAGAAGCTGGCAAAAGCTATACAATAGCAAAAAAAGGCGGTGCCAGGCACCTTTATTGGTGCCTGGCACCACGTATGTGGCACCGCCTAAAACTTATCGAAGTATATTTTATCCGCAGGCACATTCTTTTTCACCAATGCTTCAACTATGGAATCAATCATTGCAGGGCTGCCGCAAAGGTATGCAGAGTAATTTTCACCGTTTTCAATATATTTATCAATTGCATTAGGTACACGCCCCTTTTCTCCCTTCCACTCAGGGGATTCCTCCCGAGATAATGTAGGTATAAACCTTAGGTTAAGTTTTTCTTCAAAGCCCTTTATTTTATCAACTAAGAATAAATCATTCATTGTTCTGGCTCCAAAGAAAAATATTGCTTCCCTCATTATATTATTATCAGCCATATACTGCAGAATTGATATTATAGGCGCCATTCCGGTTCCGGCACCTGCAAATATAATCGGACCATCATCCTCATGATAATAAAACTCGCCATAAGGACCGTTAATATAAGCCGTATCCCCTTCCTTTAAATGCTGATGTACGTAGGTGGTGGTAATTCCTCCCGTGAAACCTGTCAATAATTCGATAGCATGTTTATCATTTACAGAAGATGCAAGAGAATATGCCCTGTACACTTCTTCATCATTTCCTTCATAGGCAGGAGCTTTAAGCTGTACATACTGCCCCGGTTTAAAACTTATTTCTTCCTCTCCCAAATTAAAACGAAGTTTCTTGATGGTCGGTGTTAATTGCTCCATTTTTTCTACAATAACGGCATATTCTTTAACATTGAACAATTCTTCGGGAATTTTTGCTTTTATATTTTGCTTAACCTTGCATTGGCAGGACAGCCTTGTATTATTTTCTAATTCCTCTTTTGTAAGAAGAGGTTTTTCGGTTGCAAGAACAGGTCCTCCTCCTTCAAGTACAACAACCTTGCAATAC
This sequence comes from Gracilibacteraceae bacterium, assembly GCA_012519325.1. GTDB lineage: Bacteria > Bacillota > Clostridia > Lutisporales > Lutisporaceae > BRH-c25. The sequence goes on from JAAYQK010000170.1 coordinate 1,118, forward strand.
CCGCAGGTTCCCTTTCCACCGCATGCAGAAGGTATAAAAATTTGTTCATTTCTTAATGTATCTAACAAACTGCTGCCGCCCTTAACGGTATAAATTTTATCTTCATTTATCGTAAGAGTAACCTCTCCGTAATTGCCTATGGTTCTGTCGGAAATAGTCAGTATTGCTGCTAGAACTCCTGAAATTCCGGAGAATATTACAATTGTCATAATTATTGTATCCATAATGCCTCCTACGCCTCCTACTGTATTTGAACCATACCGCTGAAACCGATGAATGCTAAGGCCATAATTCCGGTAATTATTAAAGTAATCGGAACTCCCCTTAACCCCTCCGGTATGGAGCTTTCATTAAGCTTTTACCTTATTCCCGCCATCGCAGTTATGGCAAGAGCCCAACCGATACCTGAGCCTACTGCAAAACCAAAAGTCTGGAA
>JAAYQK010000171.1 GCA_012519325.1 Gracilibacteraceae bacterium
ATCTTCCGGCAGTTTTGAACCCTTCAAGCCACTTTATTGCCGTATTTATGATAATTGTTTTTACTGCAGCGGCAAATTTACTGCTTACCGGGAAAATTTTATCTATTAACATGGTAGAATCGCTGAAAAGTGCGGAGTAATGCAGAATATTATTCAGGGAGGTCACTTATATGAAAAAGAAAAAGCTGTGGGTGTCGGTTATTGCAGTTTTATCGGTATCTTCATTGGCTTTTATGGTGTTTTCAAACCGAGGCGAGGCTTTGGAAGTAACTGTTGTGAAAAAGGGAGATATAAAGGAATATGTGGAGGATATAGGGACTGTCAGGTGTAAGGAGCAAAGGGCAGTAAGCATCGAAGGCAGCGGATTAATTCAGAAGGTAAATGCGGAAACAGGCCAGAAGGTGAAAAAGGGGGAACTGCTCCTGAGCATGGATAAGGAACTGCTTCGGATACAACTGAGGGATGCAGAGGAAAAAATAAAGGAAATTGAAGCAAGTATCCCGGAAAGAGAAATAAAGAACTATATTAACGCTGTGGATAAAGCAGGAATAGCGGTTAACCGTGCAAAGGACGACTATAAGCTGGCTTTGGATGACTATAATAATGTAAAGGTACTTTCTGAGGCAGGAGCTGCAAGCATGGGAGAGCTTAAACAGAAAGAGGCAGCTTTGAAAGCTGCACAGGCATTGCTGAATACTGCGGAAATTGATTTGCGGCAGATTGAAGCAAATACCCCCGATAGTGTCAAAGCAGCTTATGAAGCCCGGTTGAAGCAGGCTGTGCTGAACAGGGAGAGCATTTTGCACAGCCTGGAAAAGCAGGAACTGTCAGCTCCGATAGACGGAGTAGTACTGGAAAGGCATATAGAGGAAAATACCGTAGGGGTGCCGGGGACCATTGCCTTTGTGATAGGAAATGTTGACAATGTCGAGATTGAGGCCGGGATTCTTGCAGATGAGGCTGCCGATATCAGGCTGGGAGATGAGGCGGAAATTATGGAAAGATCCGGCAGTAAGCGGGTAATCCGCGGAAAGGTCATAAAAATAGCACCAAGTGCCGTGGCTGTGACTTCGTCCCTGGGAGTAAATCAGAAAAGAGTTTCCGTCACCATTGAACCGATGGAGCAATACGGGCTGCTGCGGCCGGGATATGAGGTTGACATTAGGATAATAACGGAAAGTAAGGACAACATTCTCGTAGCACCTTTGGCCTCGGTATTTGATTATAAGGGCAAGGATCATGTGTTTGCGGTAGTTGATGGAAAAGCTCAGCTGAGAGCCGTAAAAAAAGGCATACAGGATGAGAATTTTGTAGAAATCCTTGAGGGGCTGAAAGAAGGGGAACTGGTTCTCTCGGCTCCTGACATAAATACCAGGGAAGGCATGTGGATAAAGCTTGGGAATCATGAGTAACAGTGGTATAATAGGGCTGTGAAAGGAAGTACGATAGTCATGTATGAAACCTTTGAAAATTTGCCTGAAAGTAAAAGAGAGCATATTCTTCAGGTATGCATAGAGGAATTTGCCCGGAACGGCTATATAAATACTTCGACAAATACCATCGTAAAGAGGCTGGGGATTTCAAAAGGATTGCTGTTTCTTTATTTCAAAAGTAAAAAGAATTTATTTTTATATATTACCGACTATCTTACAGAGCTGCTCACAATTGAATTTTTTGAACGTTTTTCAAAAAATCAGCAGATAGAGTTTATGGATATTTTTGACCTCATGGGAGATTTTTATAATATGCTGCTCCAAGAAAAGCCGCATTACGCAATGATTTTTATGGAAACATTGCTTAATACTCCGATGGAGCTTAAAGATGAATTTGAGGAAAGGCATAGGCTTGCCCATGAGAAAATTATAAAAAGGATAAAAACCGATAACATCCGGAAGGATATTGACATTCAAAATGTCCTGGATCTTTTTCATATGGCCTCCTACCATGTGGGGAGGATGATATTCAGGGAATATGGCAGAGAAACGGAGCATTTCAAAAAGAATGCGGATAAGTATATAAAAATATTCAACCAGTATGTTGACATAATAAAATATGGAGTAGTCGGGTGCAAGCCCGTTAACAGGTCGGCACCATAAGTTCAAACTGGTTTTTATGATACTTCAGTATTCCGTCATCTCTCAGCTTTGAGAGCTCTGCCGACATGGCGCTGCGCTCGACAAAAAGATAATCCGCAAGCTCCTGACGATTGAATGAAATACTGAAGCGGTTGCTTCCGGCTTTCTTCGCTTCAGCTGAAAGGTAAGCAAGAAGCTTTTCGCGGGTAGTGCGTTTTGATAAAAATTCAATTTTTTGTGTCAAGGATACATTTTTCTTGGATATAATATTTAACATGTTCTGAATGAGCCTGCTGTGAAAATCACAAGCTTTGGAACAAGGTGCGGCAAGCTTGCGGCAATCTATAAACAGAAGTTCGCTTTCGGTAGATGAAATCACACTGACCGGAAGCATTTTTATTTCCGAATAAACAAAGGATTCCCCAAATAAATTCCTCTGGTTTACTTCGGCAAGGATACTTCTGTTTCCGTAATAGTCGTCCTGAACAATCTGAACCTGTCCCGACAAAACAATGCCGAACTGCTTAATTTTTTCCCCGCTTAAAAATATTGTCTCACCTTTTTTAAAATGAGCCATATTTGCCGACAGGCATGATAAAAGCGGAAGCAGCTCCACCTCTTCAATATTTCTGAATAAATCCACTGTTTTCATAACATTTAAATATTTTTTCATAAAAATCTCCTTTTGTTGGAATTCCAACAGACTTGATATTTTTATCATAGTAAACTTGTAGCAGAAAGTCAAGAATTCAATTGACAATAAAGGATAATTAAATATGGTAGAAAGTGAGAGATTGAATATGATTCGAAGAATAATTAAAATCGATGAAGAGAAGTGCAACGGATGCGGCTTATGTGTGGAAGCCTGTCACGAAGGGGCAATAGGAATGGTAAACGGGAAGGCTAAACTCCTCCGTGACGATTATTGCGACGGACTCGGCGATTGCTTGCCTGTTTGCCCGACCGGAGCCATTAGCTTTGAGCATCGGGAGGCTGCGGAGTACAATGAGGCTGCCGTGCAGGAAAACATGCTGAATAAGCAGAAAGAAACCATGCCCTGCGGTTGCCCCGGTACACATGCAAGAGCCATCCGCCGGGAAAGCGAATCCGAAAATAAAAGCCAACTTTCACAGTGGCCTGTTCAAATTAAACTTGTGCCGGTCAAGGCACCGTATTTTGAAGATGCAAATCTCCTAATAGCAGCCGATTGTACAGCCTATGCTTATGGTGATTTTCATAATAGATTTATCAAAAACAAAGTAACCCTGATTGGCTGTCCTAAGCTTGACGAAGGGGATTACAGCGACAAGCTGACAGAAATTATTAAGAGCAACAGCATCAAAAGCGTTACTGTTGTAAGGATGGAAGTTCCCTGCTGCGGAGGAATCGAAAATGCTGTAAAAAGGGCGCTTCAAAACAGCGGAAAATTTATTCCATGGCAGGTAGTTACAATATCAACCGACGGTAAAATTATTGAATAGTAAAGGAGGAAAATCAATGAGTATGTTTTGTTATCAGTGCCAGGAAACAGCAGGTGGTAAAGGATGTACAGTACGGGGTGTATGCGGCAAAACAGAGGAGGTTGCCAAGCTCCAGGATCTTTTGATTTACACCCTTAAGGGTATTTCTGAAATTGTTGTCAAGGGAAAAGCAGATATAAGCAAACTTGGGAATACAAATCATGAAGTGCTCAGCAGCCTGTTCATGACTATTACCAACGCAAATTTCGACGATGGCTCAATTGAAAAACAGATTAAGAAAATGTTGTCAATCAGAGATGGCCTTAGAAAATCCGTAACAGCTGAGAATTTACACGACGCGGCAACCTTTACTGTGGATTCCAGAGAGTCAATGCTGCAGAAGTCCGAATCTATCGGCGTACTGTCAACCTCAAAGGAAGATGTGCGTTCTCTTCGAGAAATGATTACCTATGGGATTAAAGGAATGGCGGCTTATGCGGAACACGCGAAGAACATCGGTAAAGAAAATATTGAAATCATTACTTTTATCTATGAGGCTCTTGCAGCAACTTTGGACGATTCACTAACAGCAGATGACCTTGTGGCTCTGACGCTGAAAACCGGTGAACACGGAGTTAAGGTGATGGCGCTTTTGGATGAAGCAAATACATCCAGGTTCGGCATTCCTGAGATTACGGAAGTCAATATCGGTGTCAGGAAGAATCCCGCTATCCTAATCTCCGGTCATGACCTGACAGACCTTGAGCAGCTGTTGGAGCAGACCAAAGGAACCGGAGTAGATGTATATACTCACAGCGAGATGCTGCCCGCCCACTATTATCCGGCATTTAAAAAATATGATAACTTTGTGGGGAACTATGGTAATGCATGGTGGAAGCAGGTTGGAGAATTTGAGTCCTTCCACGGCCCCATTCTGTTCACCACCAATTGCATCGTGCCGCCCAAAAGCGAAGAGGTTAGAGCCAGAATCTTTACTACGGGCTCGACAGGTTTCCCGGGCTGCAAACATATTAAAGCTGATGAAAACGGCAAAAAGGATTTTTCCGAGATTATCGCCCTTGCAAAAACCCTTCCTGCTCCGGAGGAAATTGAAACCGGAAGCATTGTCGGCGGCTTTTCTCACAATCAGGTTTTGGCTTTAGCTGACAAGGTTG
>JAAYQK010000172.1 GCA_012519325.1 Gracilibacteraceae bacterium
CTACCGGCATCGATAACATAACAGGTATTTATCGTTTCCTTATCAATCCCTGTTAGCTTGATATGTTCTATAGCCTGTTTTACAGTCATTTCTTTTTTTAAGTCCACATACTCGATTGTCATAATGCTTCCAGCGGAATCCTCTGGATAATTCATAAACTGGTTTATCAGTTTCCTCATGTTTTCATTTGTATTCTTCAAAACCTTTTTTACAATATTTGCAGGCATTTCTTCAATAAAATCCACGGCATCATCAAAGAATAACTCATCAATAATAATCCGGGTTTCATTATCCGTAATGGACTCAATTATATGCTGCTGCAATTCGACTGATATATATGAGAAAACACCGGCAGCAATATCTTTTGGTAGTATCCGAAAAAGCTTTACCAATTGATGCTTTTGGATTCCCTCAAGGACCTGCGCAATATCGGCAGTATTCATTTTCAATAATTCATTTCGGATTTCTACTATTTTGTTTTGACTAATCAAATCCATAATTCTCTTTTCCATTTTGAACGCCTCCTTTACGGGAGCCGTGCTGCCGTAGTGACAGCTACGGCCACATATAGCTTTATATTATTTTTACTACTAGGTAAAGGGCTAGAATCCATAACCGTCACCGTCCTTTCTATATCAAAAAATAAGAATCTCCTCACCTCAACAGGCAAAGAGAATAAGCACGTTCTAAATCATCTCTACCCGTTGAGTTTTGGCTCTTCGTGGTTTAGGATCAACCAGCTACATTAAGTAAAGCCTTAATCCGGCAGTACCTGCTGACCCGTTGGTGTCTCTCGACATTTCCGGGCAGTAGCATATTTCCACGTAGTAACCTCACCTAACAAGATGTTAGCGTAATCAGTATATTATATTAACTATGCCACTATTATGTTACAATATTAAATAGATTATGTAAAGAATCAAAGGATTAGTTTTTTCAGAAGCAGCTGAATTCAGATTAACCAGAGAATTTTTGCCTGCGGTTAAGCCACAAAGTACAGCTATGGAGCTTCCTTCAACAAATCCGGCTGCTGTTTCAGCCGGAAGGTTCAGTGTTTTTCCGGCTTACACCTGCTGCCTTGTTTTCATCTCTCTCAATATACTGATACCCATCGGTACTGCCAACAAAAAGGTAAGAATATCCGACACGGACTGGCTCATCTGAACACCCAGCAATCCTAATATATGAGGAAGCACCAGTATAGAAGGAATGAAAAACAATCCCTGCCGTGAAATTGCAAGAATAGAAGCCAATTTTCCTCTTCCGATTGTCTGCAGCATCATATTGGTAATTATAATCCACGCAGAAAGAGGGAATGTCAAGCAATACAATCTCAATGCCTTTACACCGATCAATACCACTTCAGGATCTTCCTTTCTGAAAACTGATATTATCTGCGGTGAAAATACAAACAATACCATACTGATTGCTAACAGTATAACTGCAGAGACTTTTACGCAAAACCAAAATGCACTGATAACACGGTCATACTTTTTTGCCCCATAGTTAAACCCACACACCGGCTGAAAGCCTTGTCCAAAGCCAAGCATTGCAGATAATGCAAAATGAAATACCCTACTCACAATGGACATAGCCGCTACAGCAGCATCCCCAAACTGACCGGCACTGAAATTCAGGCATATCATTGCTAAACTGCCAAGGCTCTGACGATAAAATGAAGGCAGCCCTCCTCTGAATATTTCCTTATAAACCTTCCATTTGGGTGTGAAATCCTTGATTCTTATTTTTATAGTTCCATTCATTCCGGAATTATGTAAAAGAATAGAAAAGCTTACAAACTGACTGATAATAGTAGCCAGAGCAGCACCGCCCGTGCCCATATCCAAGCTGAATATAAATATTGGGTCCAGTATAATATTGAGTATGCCGCCTGCTCCGATTCCAATCATCCCTATAAATGCACTGCCCTGAAACCGCAGTATACTGTTAAGCACAAAGGAAGCAGCCATATATGGCATTCCTATCAGAATATACCGGACATAATCCTTTGCATAGGGTGCTATTGTTTCAGTAGCCCCCAGTGCATATACAAGAGGATCCAGAAAAATAATGCCTATTAGTGCAAGTATCAAGCCCAAAAAAAATGCACTGAAAAAACCGGTTGCAGCTACTTTTGAAGCATACTCTATCTTTTTCTGTCCAAGCAACCTTGATATATAGTTCCCGGAGCCTGCGCCAAAGGTAAAACCGATTGCCTGTATAATTGACATCAATGCGAATGCAATGCCCACTGCCCCTGAAGCACTGGTACTAATCTGGCTGACAAAAAAAGTATCTGCCATATTGTAAATGGAAGTTATCAGCATACTGACTATTGTTGGAACAGCTAAAGTGCAGATAAGCTTATTTACAGGTGTTTCCGTCATTATCTTATATTTTTGTTCTGCTGTTGTCTCTTCTTTCATAAAAATCATGCTGTTATTCCATACTTTCTTTTATCGTTTGCAATGCATCAAAAATTATCTTTGCAGCTTTGTTTAACCTGTTCTTCCGCCTTAGTACATCCGCCAGTCTCTTATTCAGGCTTTTTTCTTTTTCCAATCTTGATTTCATGATATACAACTTTCCTTTTCCCTCCATATGGGCTTTTATCTCAATTATAAACTCTTCCAGCGAATAAATCCTGAATTTCTCCACTCCATGATTTTTAGCAAGAGTTTCCATCAAGCCAATGAGTATGTCCTGATAGTCAGAGGATGCTTTCAATCCCAATAAATCAGCAATCTCCGGAATTATGCCTTCAAATAGCATTCTTTTTATAGGCATTTCCTTGATTTTAAACAGGCCTCCAAGGTCTCTCACAATCACATCAGGCAAACTGCGGAGGATTTCGAATACTTTATCCTCCTCTTCGGGTATAATGTAATACTTCCTTCCTCTAAGCTGCTTAAGGAGCCTCATAGTATCATAATACCCCAACTGTAGATTGCGAATTATCAGATTCCTATTGAAATCCAAAAGGCTTCCCAAGTCTTCC
>JAAYQK010000173.1 GCA_012519325.1 Gracilibacteraceae bacterium
ATCTTTCTCATACCACACATCTCCTTACGACACAGCAGGTATAGTAATTTTATTTACTCCTTATGCCTGTCTTTAAGGTTTTCCGCTATTTTATCCAGCTTTCTCAATCTATGGTTTACTCCGGATTTGCCTATGGGGGGACTCATCATTTCCCCCAATTCCTTAAGGGTTGCATCCCTGAACTCCAGCCTCAGCTCAGCAATTTCAGCCAGGCCCTCCGGAAGCTTATCCAGGCCTATCGTATTCTTTATATATTTAATATTATTTATCTGCCTTAATGCTGCATTGAGAGTCTTGTCCAGGTTTGCAGTCTCACAGTTCACTATTCTGTTTACATTATTCCGCATTTCCTTGTATATTCTGATGTTTTCCAGTTTCAGCAGCGCACAGTGGGCTCCTATTATGTTCAGGTAGTTAACAATATTCTCTCCCTCTTTTATATAAACGACAAAGCTGCCCTTTCTCATTACGACCTTTGCACCAAGCTGATAGATATTCATCAGCTCTTTAATATCCTCGGCAAAACTTTCGTTATTTGTTACAAGTTCAAGGTGATAGGTCTTTTCAGGGTCACTTATGGATCCGCCCCCAAGAAAAATTCCTCTCAGATAGGCCTTCCTGCAGCAAGTCTTTTTTATCAGATAATGGGGAATCTTATGGTTTAGTCTCATGCCGCTATTACTTTCCTTCAGTATCCCCGTCATCTTGAGTATCTCATGAGAGCCCATGGCGGAATCAATATATAAGGTGTAATTGTTATTCTTTTTAAGATGCCTGTTCTTCCTCACAACCACCTTGGTATTGATTTTAAAACAGCTCTTAAGCAGTGAAAACATCATTCTTGCTGTCGATGCATTCTCAGTGGAAAGTATGATTCCTATCCTGTCAATTCCTTGTATCTGAAGGGTTCCGTTCATTTTAATAAGTGCTGACAGCAGTGCAAGCTGACAGCACTTATTAGTAACTGCAATCTTTGATATCTCATTTTTAGTTGCAGAAGAAAAGGTCATGTTAAACAGCACCTCTTTATCTTACTATTCCAATTTTACTTAAAGGCCATATTCTGAATACTGCCTTTCCCACAATATTGCCGCGGCTTACAAAGCCTACCGTATCCGAACGGCTGTCCCTGCTGTGAAGCCTGTTATCTCCCATTACAAAATACTTGCCCACCGGTACCCTGGCCTTGGTAAATCCGTTGTCCCGGGTCGGCGCTTCCGTATAATCGGGACTCAGCTCTTTTCCGTCTATATAAACTCTGTCGTTTTTTATATCAATAACTTCATCGGGAAGTCCTATCGCTCTTTTTATCAAAAACTTATCTTCCAACTCATCCTTCAGGACTACAATATCGCCTCTTTCAGGATCGTTAATCAGATATTTCACCTTTGCTATTACAAGTATTTCCCCCTCGTATAGGGTGGGTTCCATTGAAATTTGATTTACCAGTGCTATCTGAAACACATAAGTTTTTAGTATGAAAGCAATGACAAATGCCGATAATATCAGTTTTATCCATGATACTACCTCTTTTTTTATATTTTCATCCAATACTATCTCCCCTTTGTTAGTTTCTTCTGTTTTTCCTCAGTTTACCGTTTATCATGTAATAATCCAAAAGCCTTTTTTTATCCTTTTGGAGTTTTTCCTCATTAATCAGCTTGAATATGTGCTCCGCCAGTTCATTAAAATCATGCCTCAAATATCCGTTTTCAATGCTTACAAAGTCCCCTTCAAGAATCTTGATTCCCATATCAGTTATTATATCATAGTCAATCAAAACCGGAGAAGCATCTTCCATTTTGTATTTTTCCAAAAGGACCTGAGGAATTTTTCCTGTATTGGCGATGACATAATCTATCAGTACCATGTTTCCATGATCCCTTATGGCCTTTATATGTTCCGAAAGGCTGTACCCTATTGTTTCCCCCTGCTGCGTCATCAAATTGCTTACATATATTTTAATGGAACCGGAGCTGTTTATTGCTTTTGCTATATCTTTCACCAGTATATTGGGTATGATACTGGTATATAGGCTTCCCGGCCCAAGAATAATGACATCTGCCTCTTGAATTTCTTTTATGGCCACCGGAAGAGGCTTACAATTACCGGGCTTCAGGAAGACCTTCCTTATTTTTTTATTCAAAGCCTGCTGTTTGATGGGTATTTGTGATTCGCCCTTGATAATGGTACCGTCTTCAAATTCTGCATACAAAACCACACTTTCCAGCGTCACCGGCAGGACTTTTCCTGTCACAGCCAGCACACTGCTTACCTCTTTGACAGCGGCATCAAAGCTTCCGCAGATGTCATTCATGGCAGCAATAAAAAGATTCCCGAAGCTTTGTCCCTTTAGCGCCCCTTCTCTGAACCTGTATTGCATAAGCTGTTCCATTATCGGTTCGGTATTGGCAAGGGACACTATGCAATTCCTGATGTCTCCCGGAGGCAGAATCCCCATGTCCTCCCGGATCACTCCCGAGCCTCCCCCATCATCCGATACCGTAACTATTGCAGTAATATTGGATGTATATTTCTTTAATCCCCTGAGAAGCACCGAAAGGCCCGTACCCCCACCTATTGCAACAACCTTAGGTCCTCCTGAGATTATACCTTTCTCATGTAATAAATTCTTTATGGAATTGTTTTTCAAGCACAACACCCCTATTTATCATAGCCTCACACTTCAAGCCCCGAATCCCTGCCCAAAATCTCATGGCTCGCGGCTTGTATCTTTTGTCTGCTTTATCTATATCTTTCTTCTTCAATATCCCTATGCTCCACTATAACCCTATGACTTGCCTCCTTTAGTTTGTTACTCAGCATATTGGCTATGGTAACGGAACGATGCCGCCCCCCCGTACAGCCAATTGCTATTACCAGTTGTGATTTCCCCTCTTTTATAAAATGAGGTATCAGAAACTCCATCATATCGGTGAGTCTATTCATAAATTGTACCGCTGCAGGCCACTTCATGACATAGCTTCTTACGACCTCATCCGCTCCGCTTAATTTCTTAAGATTCTCCACATAGTATGGATTTGGAAGAAACCTCACATCAAATACCATATCAGAGTCCAGAGGTATTCCATATTTGAAGCCAAAGGAAATAATATTTATAATAAGTCCCTCCGACTTGCCTCCCTCAACAAATAGATGTATTATTTCCTGTTTTAGTTCCGAGGGGCTCATATTCGTCGTATCTATTATATTCGTAGCTTTTGATTTTATTTCCTGAAGCTTTCTTCTTTCAGCTTTTATCCCCTTTATTATTCTGCCTCCCACAGACAGAGGATGCATCCTTCTGCTTGCTTTGAACCTCTTGATTAGGGTCTCATTAGATGCCTCCAAAAATAATATGTCATAGGTATGGCCGGATTCCTTAAGCTCCTGGAGGCATCCGGTAAGCTGATCCAGGAATTTGCCCACCCTTATGTCGATTACTATGGCTGCCTTGTTTATATCTCCCTTGCTTTCAGAACACATTTCAACAAATTTGCCGATTAAAGCAGGAGGTAAATTATCAACGCAAAAATACCCCAAATCCTCAAGGAACTTTATTGATTGGCTTTTCCCGGCTCCTGACAAGCCGGTAACAATCAAAAATTTCATTACTTACCTCCCAGCAAATCCTATGGAATTTATAATCTGATCGCAGGTTAAACCGGCCTCCATGGCAATATCCAGGCCATTCTGCAGATTTCCCACATCCTCGGGAGCATGGGCGTCACTGTTAATCACAAACTTTGCCCCTTCTCCTGCTGCCGCTATAACATGCTTTGCTTTCATATAACTGCTGTGGGAATTTATTTCAAGAGCCGTACCTGCTTTGGCGGCCTCTCTTGCAATAAGAGTGATATCAAGCGGAATACGTGCTCCGGGATGTGTTATTATATCTATTTTATGTTTTCTTATTGCCTTAATCATTGATTCGGTATTTGCTTCCTTAATTCCTTCCGTACCCAGGTGAAATATTTTTGACAGGTAGTTCCTCCCGTAAATATTCACAGCATCTCTGGCTGTCTTTGGCAATACCATCATATGAAATCCCACCAGAAGTATATCAAGATATTTGCGTATGCTTTCATCCATGTCAATATCCCCGTCGGTGCTTATTATATTACACTCCATACCCAGAAGCACCTTTATGCCTTCTGAATTGCTGTTGATCCTGTCTACCTCATCCCTCATCCTGCCAAGGTCCTTGACTTTTACTCCATAGGCAAAGTGCCTTATTCCATGGTCGGTTATGGCAATCTCAGTAAGTCCCTTTTTTCTTGCCGCCATTACATTATCCATTATACTACCCCTACCATGGCTGTAAACCGTGTGGGTATGGTAGTCAGCAAAAAGCTTAATCAAGTGCTTCACCTCTAATAATAAATATAACATTATTATTGTCAAAATACCATTAGGAGATACGAGACGCAGGATTCGAGACGCGAGAGCCATGGTAGGGCTTCTAAGATAAGGGGTTTCGAGGTACGAGGCTGCGAGGTTACAAGGAAAGGTAGTGCTTTGGAGTTAAAAAAGCATCTGTGCATAAATCGAAGTATACTTATATAAAAATTGTCAATGACTCTTATGAACTGAACCTTAGAAACAGTCGTATGCGAGGCATGGACGCCGAGCAAGCTGTCACGGTCACGGATGACCTTTGACAGCGCTAGACTTTTCTTAGGCTCAGTGAATCAGAAGTCATCAATTTTTATATAGCTATACGAGGTTATGCACAGATGCTATTAAAATCTCTAGAATTCCCCTAATATTTTGACCTCAGGCTCAAGCATCACATTGAACTTCTCAAACACCGTCTTCTGCACATACCTGATCAGCTCATACACATCCTTTGCCGCAGCATCGCCGTTGTTTACCACAAAACCGCAGTGGAGAGGCGATACCTGAGCTCCTCCGATGGAAAAGCCCTTCAAACCCGCATCCTCTATGAGCTTGCCCGCAAAGTAACCCTCCGGCCTCTTGAAGGTACTGCCTGCACTTGGCAAATGAAGCGGCTGTTTGCTTTTCCTTTTTTCCGCCAGTTCTGCCATTCTGCTGTTTATCTCATCCGGATTCCCTTTTTTAAGTCTTATAGAGCAGCGCATAACTATGTGCTTTCCCGGTTCTATAATGCTTTTCCTGTACATGAATTTCATTTCAGCGTTATTCAGCCTTTTAAGATTAAGATCCTGATCCAGTACCTCAACCCATTCAACAATATCCTTCATTTCCCCGCCGTATGCACCAGCATTCATTGTTACAGCTCCCCCAAGAGATCCCGGGATGCCGCTGGCAAACTCCATCCCTGTAAGGCCTTCCCTGGCTGCCATCTTGGATAGTGTTGAAAGCAGAATACCTGATTCTGCTATTATCACATCATCATTGAAGCTGACGCTTCCGAAATTTTCACCGATTTTGACTACTACCCCTCTCAATCCTTTGTCGGATACCAGAAGGTTGCTTCCATTACCTATTATATAATATGATACACCTTGCTCTCTGAGGCTTTTAATTGCCCTTACCAGCTCCGGCATGTCCTTAGGCTCAATAAATATGTCGGCAGGCCCTCCCAGCTTGAAGGAGGTATGATTTTTCATAGGTTCATCATACAGTATATTATCAACATCAAGCTTTACTGAAGCACAGCTCTTAGAGCAATCCCCCATTACTACCCTGTCTCCTTTCATTCCTCTGCGTTTCTTATAATTCCTATAGGTGTCTGCTCGCTGCACTGACCTAATGGATTGTCCCTCAGTATGCCTGCAAGAGCTTGCCTGTCAAGGGATGGTTTTGAGGTTCCCAGAATGCTCCCACCCAAATCGTTAATATCTACTATTGCCACCTCTGCTTTTATGCTTTCGCTGATGCTTTTTGCCACCTCATCCGGATTCTCGGGTCCCAGCACAACATACTTATTATACGGAGGCAGAGTGTTCGGAGTAGGCCCGTCTATTGAAGAAGCCTTATAACCTGCTATTCTATAGAAGTCTCCCTTTCTCCCGAACAGCTTTCCGAAAAAACTCACCGCAGCTGCAAAAAGTATCCTTAATACCCCGCATTCCCTTAATGCCATTTCCATGGTTTCAGGTATGCCGAGACCTATTCCGGAGGGAGTCTTTGTGACATATCTGGACAACAGTCTTGCCAGCGGCCTCGGCTTGATTTCGGCCAGAGGATATGCCCTCCCCTGGGTTATCGCTACAGCCTTTTCGCTGACAAAGACTATATCGTTTTCCTTCACTATTTCCTGTGCATATTTTTTAACAACATCCGTAATGCTGTCATCCTTTGTTATAACATGAGTCTTCACCGGTATCCTTATGTACTTTTTCCCTTTGTATTCTATTATCGGTTGCTTTTCCTTCTTTGTACTTTTTACCTCAGACATACAATCTCCTCCGTTTGCTAGTATCTATTAGCTGAAATGTATCCATAATTCAGCTGTATTATTCACTATTTCAGGCCTTGTATTATTCTCTCCGCTTCCTTTACAGCCTGTTCCGGGCTTATATTCCCCAGTACCGCTTCCTTTATTCTGGTCTGCAGCACAAGATCGATTTCACTCCAGTTTTTCACCTTTGGCAGGTGCTCTGCAAAATATAAGCTCTGCTGTATAGTATACATCTCTTTATCGTTTTCGTACAGATGTTTGCCCGATTTTCTAACGGGAAAATACCCGAAATTTTCCAGGTCCCCTTGTGTCTCCGCCGAGGTGATGAATTTGATGAAATCTATGCACACCTTTCTCTTGGCGGCATCCTTCTGTTTAAAAACAGCGTAAGAGCACGCAGTTGAACTTATTGACAAAGGCACGCTCGACTTTCCCGTGGGAAACCTGGCTGTTGTAAAACTAATTCTGCTGTTATCACCTATTTTCCGGAGAAGAGGCACAGTCCATGAGCCTCCTGCATATACTGCTGTCTCCCCCTTCAAGAAGGTGGACCATGCCTGGTTTTCATTCATGGCTCCAAAATCCGGATGGGTTACTTTATGCTTATGTTTGAGATCACACAGCTTTGCCAATCCCGACACAGCTTCCGGAGTATTGAAAATATATCTTCCGGTTGCATCGTCTATTATCTGTGCTCCGTCGCACATAATGATTCCGAAGGTATTGTAAGAACCCGGCTCAATAAAGGAGTTAAAACCGTATACTCCATCGTAAGTAAGCTGTTTCAATACTTTAACAAATTGCTCATAGGTCCATTCCCCCTTCTCCGGCAGACTGACATTTCTTTCATTGAACTTGTCGGTATTCAGAAGCATTGTATAGCCTGTCATCATCCATGGTAAGCCGAAGATTTTACCGTTATATCTGGCTGTGTCAAGTATACTGTCAATGAAGTCCGCCCTTTCTTCAAGGCTTATATAGCTGTTCAGTTCCTCCAGGTACCCTCCCCACATGAAAAAATATTCGCTGCCAACAGGTGCTATGTCAGGGTTTGCCCCTATTTTGGCCGCTGCTTTCAGGAAGCTGGGGCCCTCATTCCAATCAAGCTCTCTTAATTCAATATACACCCCCGGATTCCGCTTTTCAAACTGACTTATTTTACTTTTGATCCAGCTGAACCGTGCTCCGCTTCTGATATCCAATCGTGGGTAATCCCACAGGGTTATGACCCCTGTCCATTCTGTCTTCTCATGAACAGGCTCCATACTTTTGTTGTAGTCCTCCTTCATTTGCTTTAGCATTGCCGGTCCCGAAAATATATAAAATATTAAAATGGCACATAAAAAAAGAGTAAATGCTTTTCTAAGGGTCATTTGTATCCCTCCGTACTTGCTTTTACTCTATTTATATTCACTTATACCGCCCGGGTATTCCTTACATGCTTACCTTCTTGCCCTTCTTGTTCAGATAGTCAATGAGTTTTTGCGGATCGGTATTTATAACCAGCTCCTCCGGCATTTCCAGCTCATTAAATATTTCTTCAATCTTGTTGAATTTCCCTACATCGTAGCAAATGTGGCAGTCACTTCCTGCAGCCAGCACCACACCCATATCCCTTGCCTTTGCCGCTATGATTCTGCAATTCTCATCGCTTCCCTTGCGGCTCCCTAAAAATGAACTGTTGTTTATTTCTATTAGTGTCTCCGTATCCATGGCACATTGAAGGAGCCTGTCTATATCGATAGGATAATAAGGGTTTCCCGGATGGGCTATAATATCCACATAAGGATTGGACATTGCCCCTATCAGCGCCCTTGTATTCTCTTCCACAGTTCCGGAATCGATGCAAGATTCATGGAGAGAAGCAATGACTATATCCAGCTTTTTTAAATATTTCTCAGGAATATCAAGCCCTCCGTCAAAATCCATTATATTGGCTTCCACTCCTTTAAGTACCCTGACGCCCTTTATATATTCGGGTATAACCCTCATATTGCCTATATGAAATAAACTCGGGCCTCCCGGCATTGCAGGTCCGTGGTCCGTCATGGCTATAAGCTTTAAGCCTGAGTCTGCAGCTGCTTCGGCAATTTCCTTAATTGTACTGTAAGCATGGCCGCTTGAAATGGTATGGCAGTGAGTATCAAGTAATAATTTCAAAAAAACACCCTCTTATTTCTATTCGTCTTTTTCCACCTTGTAGTCGGGATTATATCCCACAGGCTCATCGGGAATTATCAGTGCTGCAGCCACATAGGCCAAAACTCCGGGAAATATTCCTGTCGCTATTGTAAGTGCAACCCATATAAGCCTTATTATCGTAACATCAATTCTGAAATAATCCTCCAGGCCTCCGCAGACACCTGCTATTGTTTTGTTTGTTCTGGATTTATATAATTTCTTATACATGCTGTTTTCCCTCCTGGTTTAATTTATAAAACTTGCTGCTGTTTTAGTTTTCATAATATACTACGGAAGGTTTTTAAAAAAGTTTTATGATTTGAAAAAATTATATACAACTTCTGCAACCTTATTATTTATACCCTGTACTTCCTGAAGCTCCTCCAGAGATGCCTTCCTGATGTTTTTCAAGCTGCCGAAGTGCTTCAGCAGTGCCTTTCTTCTGGCAGGCCCGATTCCTGGTATTTCATCCAGGACGGATTTAACGGCTGCCTTGCTCCTGAGGCTTTTATGATAGCTTACGGCAAACCTGTGAGCCTCTTCCTGTATGGCGGAAATAAGCCTGAACGCCTTAGAGCCTTTCGGCAGATCAACTTCCCTGCCGTTATAAATTAAACCCCTTGTTCTGTGCTTATCATCCTTTACCATCCCGCAAACAGGTATATTTATATTCAGCTCCCTGAGTACCGAAAGTACCGCATTAACCTGGCCCACACCCCCATCCAGCATTATTATATCCGGGAACACTGAAAACCTTCCCATTTCAAAATCTTTTCCCTCTGCTTCAAGCTCCTTTCTTTCCTTCAGTCCACGGACAAATCTTCTCTCCAGTATCTCCCTCATGCTTTCATAATCGTTGGCACCCTCCACGGATTTTATCTTGAATCGCCTGTAGTTTTTGTTATTGGGCTTCCCCCGATCAAAAACTATCATTGAACCGACATTCAACACTCCCTGCAGATTTGAAATATCAAAGGCTTCAATTCTGGCGGGTATATCATTAAGCTGCAAAATATCCTTCAGCTCAATACATGCTCCCATTGTCTTCTCAGTATCTCTTTTCTGCTTTTCTATAAGAAGCCTTAAGGTATCCTCCGCATTTTTGCTTACCATTTCAACAAGCTTTTGCTTTTCTCCCCTCCGCGGAACTACAAGCTTGACGCGGCCTCCCTTTTTATCGCTCAGCCACCTCTCAATTATATTTATCTCATCAATTTCTTCCTGAAGAATTATTTCTCTCGGTATAAGCGCATATGACCCATAGTACTGCTTTATGAAGCTGCTGAGTATCTCCTTTGAGTCACTAAGCTTGATATCCTCAATAAGAAAATGTTCTCTGCCGATAAGCTTTCCTCTCCTTACAAAGAAAACCTGTATGCAGGATTCCGATTCATTTAGTGCAAAGGCAATTATATCCTGATCAACCAATGCTGAAGATATTACCTTCTGCTTTTCCGCAATCTTTATCAGGGAGTTCATATTATCTCTTATTTCAGCCGCTTTCTCAAAATCCAGGCTGTCCGCCGCCTTATGCATTTTTTCCTCCAGCTGCTTCAATACTCCCTCCTGCTTACCCTCCAACACCATTATTATTGAATCAATAAGCTCCCTGTATTGTTTCCTGCTGATATTTCCCTGGCAAGGGCCTGCACATTTCTTTATATGATAGTTGAGACAGGGTCTTTCCTTGCCCATTACCCTGCTGATGTTCTTGCTGCAATATCTTATAGGGAAAAGGCTTTTCAAAAGGTCAATGGTCCTGTTTACTGCGGTAACATCCGTATAAGGCCCGAAATACTTGGCACCGTCCTTCTTGATTTCCCTTACAATCAGAAGTCTGGGATAGTCTTCTTTTATTGTGATTTTAATATACGGATACTGCTTGTCATCCTTCAGCATTACATTATACCTGGGCCGGTGCTTCTTTATCAAATTGCACTCCAATATAAGGGCTTCAAGCTCCGAATCGGTAATTATATATTCAAAATCAGCAATTCTCATAACCATTGCCGCAACCTTGGGGTTCTGATTCTTTGAGTTCTGGAAATACTGTCTCACCCTGTTCTTCAGGTTTATTGCCTTGCCTATATATATTATCTCATTATATTCATCGCGCATTATATATACTCCGGGTTTTTCCGGGAGATTCCTCAGCTTATCCTCCAATGAAATCATTAGTGCATTCCTCCGGTTTTGAATAGTCTATGCATTTATTATACTATAACTTAACCTGTTCAGTGAAAAGATAAACAGCAAAAGGGGCTAAACTCATGTTTAAGCCCCTTAGTTCCTATCCCTGTCCAATATTTTCTTTAAAAACTGGCCGGTATATGAAGCTTTAATTTCGCATATTTCTTCAGGTGTACCTTGAGCAATAATGGTGCCTCCCCTGTCTCCCCCTTCCGGTCCCAGGTCTATGATATAATCAGCTCTTTTAATAACATCCAGATTGTGCTCTATAACGATAACTGTGTTGCCCGTCTCCACAAGCCTGTCAAGTATGCGAAGCAGCTTGTGTATATCGGCAATATGAAGGCCTGTAGTAGGTTCATCCAAAATATATACCGTCTTGCCGGTGCTTCTCCTTGACAGCTCATAAGCAAGCTTTATTCTCTGAGCCTCGCCGCCCGAAAGCTCCGTAGAGGGCTGGCCCAGTTTTATATATCCAAGTCCCACATCATACAGTGTCTGGAGCTTTCTCTGAGCTCTCGGTATGTTTTTGAAGAATTCAAGGGCATCTTCCACCGTCATGTCCAGTACTTCGTATATGTTCCTGCCCTTGTAGCGTACCTCCAGGGTCTCCCTGTTGTATCTCTTTCCCTTGCATACCTCACAGGGAACATATACATCCGGAAGAAACTGCATCTCAATTTTAATTATGCCGTCGCCCTTACAGGCTTCACATCTTCCGCCCTTTACATTGAAGCTGAACCTGCTGTTTTTGTATCCCTTCATTTTTGCCTCCGGTGTGGCTGCAAACACTTCCCTTATAATATCGAAGGCTCCCGTGTAAGTAGCGGGATTGGACCTGGGCGTTCTCCCTATGGGTGACTGGTCTATGTTGATAACCTTATCTATATGTTCAATCCCTTTAATTCCTTTATGCTCCCCTGACTTGTGCTTTGAGCCATGTAACCTGTGAGACAGCTCTTTATATAATATTTCATTCACTAAAGTACTTTTCCCTGAGCCGGATACTCCCGTCACGCAGGTAAATACCCCCAGGGGTATTCTGACATCCAGGTCCTTGAGATTATTTTCACTGGCTCCGTTGATTTCAATCCATTTGTCGTTGGGTTTCCTTCTCTCCTCCGGAACCGGGATAACTTTTTTTCCACTGAGATATTGGCCTGTTATAGATTCTTCACAAGCCAGTATGGTATCCAGTGGCCCTGCAGCGACAATATTTCCCCCATGAACTCCCGCTCCCGGGCCCATGTCGATTATATAGTCCGCAGCATGCATGGTTTCCTCATCATGCTCAACAACCAATAGTGTGTTACCTAAATCCGTAAGGTTCCGCAGCGCCTTCAGAAGCTTGCTGTTGTCCCTCTGATGCAATCCAATACTGGGCTCATCAAGTATGTATAATACTCCCACAAGACTGGAGC
>JAAYQK010000174.1 GCA_012519325.1 Gracilibacteraceae bacterium
ACCGGAGTCGCATCGCCGGGAGCAGACACTATGCTGCATAAATCAGATGAATTTATGTTCATAAAGGATTTGCTGCTTATCGGAGAAACATATACCCGGATCATTCTGGATATCTGCCGCATGGAGCAATGCTCAAGCTTGAGATAGCGGCTTCAAAAACACAAAATGAAGGATTTGAAAAAAGCTATGGCAAAACTGGTCATTGGAATATTGGCACATGTTGATGCAGGCAAAACTACACTGTCAGAGAGCATTCTTTATCTGAGCGGTAAAATCGGAAAGCTGGGAAGAGTGGACAATAAGGATGCCTATTTGGATAACTATGAGCTGGAGCGGGCAAGAGGGATAACCATTTTTTCCAAACAGGCAATATTTGAGACAGGCGGAATTCAGATAACTTTGCTGGATACACCGGGACATGTGGATTTTTCGGCTGAAATGGAGAGAACCCTTCGGGTGCTGGATTATGCTGTACTAGTGATAAGCGGTGCGGACGGAGTGCAGGGGCACACTAAAACATTATGGCGGCTGTTTGAAATATATCAGGTACCTGTTTTTGTATTTGTCAATAAAATGGATCAGAATCGGATGGATAAGGACATGTTGATAAAAAACATGAAAGAGCAGCTGGATGACGGGTGCATTGATTTTGGCCAGGCTGAGACAATGGGATTTTATGAGCAGATGGCCATGTGTGATGAAATGATGATGGAAGCATATCTGGAAAAGGGGCATATTGAAACAGAGCAGATTAAAAAGGCTGTCAGAGAGCGAAAAATATTTCCGTGTTTCTTCGGTTCAGCTTTGAAATTGGAAGGCGTTGAGCAGCTAATGCAAGGTATTGCAAAGTATTCGGTAATACCTTGCTATCCCGATGAATTCGGGGCAAAGATATTCAAGATAACAAGGGATGAGCAAGGAAACCGTCTTACCTACCTTAAGCTGACAGGTGGAAAACTTAAGGTGAAGGATGTACTGACAAATGGCATATGGGAAGAAAAAGTCAATCAAATTCGCATCTATTCGGGGCAGAAATTCGAGGCTGTGAATGAAATTGAAGCAGGCTCCATATGTGCAGTAACAGGGCTAAGCCGGACCAGGCCCGGGGAAGGATTGGGAACAGAGGAGGCTTCAACTGTACCGGTTTTGGAGCCTGTACTGTTTTATCGCATAATACTTCCTGAAGGCTGTGACCCAAGAGAAATGATCCCCAAGCTGCGTCAGATTGAAGAAGAGGAGCCGGAGCTTAATATTGTATGGAATGAGCAGCTGCAGGAAATACAAGTGCGGATCATGGGAGAGGTGCAGATTGAGATACTGCAGAGTTTGATAGAAAGCCGTTTCGGAGTGTCTGTGTCCTTTGATGAGGGCGGGATTCTCTATAAGGAAACCATTGCCAACGTCGTTGAAGGTGTAGGGCATTTTGAGCCGCTAAGGCATTATGCGGAGGTCCACCTGCTATTGGAGCCGGGTGACCCGGGAAGCGGCCTGCAGTTTGGAACTGAATGCAGTGAGGATATGTTGGCCAAAAACTGGCAAAGACTGATCCTGGCCTATTTGCAGGAGAAAGAGCATAAAGGGGTTCTTACAGGGTCTGTGCTTACTGATGTGAAGATAACTCTAGTATCAGGCAGGGCACATAATAAGCATACGGAAAGCGGCGACTTCAGAGAGGCAGCCTGCCGTGCGGTGCGTCAGGGTTTAAAGGAAGCCGAATCCATATTGCTGGAGCCTTATTATGCTTTTCAGCTGGAGCTGCCT
>JAAYQK010000175.1 GCA_012519325.1 Gracilibacteraceae bacterium
ATATAAACCATGATATTGATGATGCTCTCAGAGGAGGCATATTGGAATTGTCCTCAATACCTGAAAAGTGCATTGAGGTTTTGGGGGATACCCATAAAAAAAGAATAAATACGATGATAACCGATATAATAACCGAAAGCATGGGTAAGAATGAAATACTAATAAGCAGTAGGGTAAGACAGGCCACTAATTGTCTGAGGGAATTCATGTTTCAGAATGTGTATATCGGTTCGGATGCCAAGGCGGAAGAGGAGAAAACAAAGAATATCATATGCAGCTTGTATGAGTATTATGTACAAAACCCTGATGAAATACCCATCGAGAATATCAGGGGAAACAGGGATGCGGATATAGAAAGGCTTGCATGTGATTATATCGCAGGGATGTCCGATCGCTTTGCTGTAAATAAATTTACTGAACTGTTCATTCCGTCGCCCTGGCGGGTATAAAGGGAGAAAAAATCCATAAATTTTTTTGGGCTTGAAGGATATTAGAATTTTTTGTCGAATAAGAATTAACTTGTTACGTTAATTATTATTTTTTTGTACCAATGTTGAAGTTGAGTATTTCTTCGGTACAAGGGTTAATATTTTATGAGGTATATATATGAGAATTCTGGTAGACGGGGATGCCTGCCCTGTTAAACATTTGATTGAGAAAACAGCAGCACGATATGGGGTCGGTATTGTTTTTTTTCACAGCACATGCCACTACAGCAGCGATCCAGACAATACTGCTGTGGAAAAAATAATGGTTGATAATGAATCACAGGCGGTAGATATGGCAATAATTAATAAGACAGCAGAGGGAGATATTGTAGTAACGGGAGACTTTGGACTTGCATCTCTGGTGCTGGGGAAGAAGGCCAAGGCCATATCCTTTAATGGAATGATATTTGATGAAAGTAATATTGACAGGCTGCTTTTTGAAAGGCATGTATCGGGAGTTATCAGGAGGAGCGGTAGAAGGACTAAAGGCCCTGCAAAGCGTACCGGAAATGATGACAAAAATTTTGAAGAATCACTCCGCTTTCTTATTTTACAATCATGAAGGATATTTAAGATAAATGGAGAATAAATATATAAATCACTTATAATATCAAATTTCAATATTTAATTAAAGAAAAGGTGGAAAAAAGATGCTTTTCTCAGAAGATAAGATTTCTGAGATAATAGAGAAAAACGATATTGTGGATGTTATTTCAGAATATATGGCATTAAAAAGAAGTGGCAGAAATTATATGGCCTTATGCCCTTTCCATTCTGAAAAAACACCATCCTTCAGTGTATCACCATCAAAGCAGATATTTAATTGTTTCGGCTGCGGTGTCGGAGGCAATGTAATAACTTTTGTTCAGAAAATCGAAAGAATTGAATTTGTGGAAGCAGTAAAAATGCTTGCTGAAAGAGCCGGTATACAGCTGAAAGAGGAAAAGGATCCCAGGCGGCTGGAAATAGCAAAGCTAAAAGGAGTGCTGTATAGGGTAAATACTGAAGCTGCGAGATTTTTTCACAATAATCTGAATATAGAGACCAAAGCTTTGGAGTACCTGGAAAGAAGAGGCCTGAGTGATACGATCATAAAGAGATTCGGGCTGGGATATGCGCCCAACGAGTGGCATGGGCTGATGGACCACATGAAAAGTAAGGGCTTTGATGCAGAATTGCTTTTTAAGGCAGGGCTAACAGTAAGGAGCAGGGATGGTAAAAGCTTTTACGACAAGTTCAGAAACAGAATAATATTTCCAATAATAGACCTGAAGGGAAATGTTATTGCTTTTGGAGGAAGGGTAATAGATGATTCAAAGCCAAAGTATTTAAATTCGCCTGATACACCTGTTTTTAACAAGGGTTATAATATTTATGGCTTAAATTTTGTGAAAAAGGTTCAAAATCTTGAAAATATAATAGTGGTTGAAGGTTACATGGATGCAATTGCTTTGCATCAGTATGAAGTGCAAAATGCCGTTGCTTCTTTAGGGACAGCCTTTACTGAAAACCAGGCCAAGCTTTTGAAACGTTTTTCCAATGAAATCATAATATCTTACGATTCGGATCTGGCAGGACAAGCCGCAACTTTGAAGGGGCTGTCAATCCTCGAAAAGGAGGGCTGTGTAGTAAAGGTGCTAAGTCTGCCTTCGGGAAAGGATCCCGACGAGTATATAAGGAAAGAGGGCATAGATGCATTTAGGGATAGAATAAAAAAGAGTGTTTCACTTATTGAATATCAGATTGAAAATTTAAAAAGAGGTTTGGACATAAATAACATACAGGATAGAATAAAATTTACAAAAGGATTTTCTGAGATTATGAAGGACGTTTTAAGCAATGTGGAGGTAGACGCTTACATCAGAAAGTATTCCGGTATCATGAAGGTTAGTGAGGAGGCTCTTTATTCGGAGTTGAACAGGCTCAGAAAAAAGAATAAAATTGGAAAGAATAAACATAATATACTAAATGGTATTAAAGCCGTGCCGGAATTAAAAAAAGGAGAAATAACAGCAGAGATTTATCTTTTCAATATATGTATTTATTATTTCAAGAAGGTAAAAAATATTTTTGAGGTTTTGGAACCAACCGATTTTTCTAATGATATTCATATAAGGATTGCAGAAATCATCCAAAAAGCGTACAAGGAAGATAAAGCAATAACTGCAGGTGAAGTCATCGCCTTCTTTGATAATGATGATGAAAAATCAAAAGTAGCGGAGATCTTCAGCCATAAGCTGCCGGACTCGGATGTTAACGAATTGATTAATGCAAGTCTGGAAAGGATTAAACAATCGAAATTGGACAGGACAATTCAGAAAATGACAGAAAAGATGAATGAGATGTATCATGCTGGGAAAAAGGAAGAAGCCAACAAGATTTTTGTTGAGATAAAAGAACTTCAGAAGAAGAAGAGGTAATATCCGGAAGGGAGGGGATAACGATGAAAACAGAAGAACTAAGAATGACATATGTAAAAGAATTAGTTGATAAGGGTAAGAAAAACGGGTCGCTGACATATAAAGAAATAATGGATACCTTTGAAGA
>JAAYQK010000176.1 GCA_012519325.1 Gracilibacteraceae bacterium
ATCGGTGTAGGTAATTTTGCAAACTTTTCGCTTGGCGCAAAAATAGCGCCATCACTGACACAACCAGTTATGGTTAATGCGGAAGTGAAAAGCCTGCATAAAGGTGTATTCCAATTAGAAGGTCCGGCAAATCGCGGTGGTTTATGCAACATTGGGCGAAGTGCGGTTCTTTCAGTTGGAAAAATTCAGATACTTGTTTGCAATTATGCGACTAAGATTGGAGATCCACAGTTCTACAAAGGCTTTGGTATCGACCCCAGTCTCTGTGATCTTGTTGTGGTTAAAGCTTGTACATCTTTTAGAGCTTCATATGAGCCGGTTTCTGAGTCTATTTGTTTAACGCAGACTCCCGGTGCTGCAAATTCAGATTTGAAGCTGCTGCCCTACACAAAACTCCCCTATCCGTTGTTTCCTTTTGATGAAATTAAGGAAGAGGATATAAAGGCACCAAAGCGGTACCGTTGAGCCTATGATGGCATTTGCCATGAAATTTAGTAGCTAGTTACATAATAAAAAGGAGAATGAAAATGGATTATCAAAAAGAATCACTTCGTTTGCATGGCGAATGGAAAGGGAAAATTGAGGTTGTTCCAACAGTATCGGTTGAGAATAAAGATGACTTGTCTCTTGCATATACGCCCGGTGTTGCACAGCCTTGTCTGGAAATACAGAAGAATCATGACAAGAGCTACGAATTGACCCGTCGTCATAATCTCTGTGCAGTCATCACGGACGGTTCTGCAGTTCTGGGACTAGGTGATATCGGCCCAGAGGCCGGCATGCCAGTCATGGAAGGCAAATGCGTGCTTTTTAAAACGTTCGGTGGAGTAGATGCTTTCCCGCTTTGCATCAAGACCAAAGACGTGGACAAGTTTGTTAACACGGTCTATCTTGTTTCCGGCTCGTTTGGCGGTATTAATTTGGAGGATATCTCCGCACCAAGATGCTTTGAGATTGAGAGAAAGCTCAAGGAAAAATGCGACATTCCTGTTTTTCACGACGATCAGCACGGTACTGCTGTCATTACACTTGCAGGTCTTATCAATGCACTTAAGGTCGTTGGCAAGAAGAAGGAAGACGTGAAAATTGTCGTTTCCGGCGCAGGCGCTGCTGCAATTTCCATTGTGAAGTTGCTGCTGTCAGCAGGATTTAAGGACATCACTATGTGCGATCGCAAAGGAGCAGTCTATGAAGGCCGTGAGGGGCTCAACTGGATTAAGGAAGAGATTGCAAAGGACACGAACCTTAACCGCAGCGAAGGGACATTAGCGAAACAACTGGTTGGAGCAGATGTGTTTATTGGTGTTTCTGCACCCGGGATTGTAACAAAGGATATGGTTCAGACCATGAATCAAGACGCAATTATTTTTGCCTGCGCGAATCCCACACCGGAGATTTTTCCGCATGAGGCAAAAGCTGGTGGAGCAAGGGTCATATCTACTGGTCGCTCGGACTATCCGAACCAAATCAATAATGTTCTGGCATTCCCGGGCATCTTCCGAGGTGCATTCGATGTGCGCGCAAGTGATATTAATGAAGAAATGAAGATGGCCGCCGCCGAAGCACTGGCAGGACTTATCTCCGATGACGAGTTGAGTGAAGACTACATTATCCCGAAGGCATTCGATCCACGTGTAGGCCCTGCTGTTGCAAAAGCAGTCGCAGAAGCCGCAAGAAAATCCGGCGTTGCTAGAATATGATTAACATATACTTAATAATCCTGTCAACTGAGAAGAAGAATGCATAGCATTCTTCTTTTATGCCGTTTTCTTGCGCACCTTGATTTCACCCTTCAGGAACCTGCTCAATGGCTTATATACAAGAATTACAATCAATGAGTTGGTCAGGGATTTGATGATGTTGAAGGGCAGGATAGCTGTCGGGAGCATTGCGACAACCGCGTCATAAGGAACCCCGTAAAATCTTACTGTAAAAAACAGATTCATTGGTATCATAACAAGCACCATAGAAATTGAACCTGCCGCCAAAGCTGCAAAAGCACCTTTAAAGGTGTGGAATTTTTTGTAAATGATACCTGATATAACTACAAGAGCACCTGTTGATATTATATGCATCACCATTCCAACCCAACCGGATGCAGCACTTACTGTAAATGCTTGGACTACTGATACTATTACAGTCATCACTAGTCCGGCAACAGGGCCGTACATAAAGGCAGCAACCAGCATAGGTACATCTCCGGGTTCATACTCCAAAAAAGGTGCTGAGGGTATGATCGGAAATCTGATGAGCATGACCAGCACTATAGAAAGTGCCGATAGTACCGCAATTCTTACAAGCTTGTTTGTTTTGTTTTCCATGAAATAACCTCCAAATAGATAAAATTCCCTGAAAATAATCTCAGGGAATGTCAAAAACTAAAAAATCACATCTTCTTCCATCCAGACTATACTGTCGGCCCCGGAATCCAACCGGGTCTGCTTTCGCTCGCGGGCTAACAGTTCATTGACTGCATTACCGCCGATCGGGAATTTCACCCTGCCCTGAAGATTATATTCAGCTTACAAATATATTTTATCATCAAATCTTAAAATAGTAAATATAAAAGTGTGACAATGTTACATTTTTTAAACCCTAAAACGCTAGGCACAAAAATTCCGGGTATTACTTGCTGGTAAATAATCGATAAAATGTACAAGAGGATAAATATTACTTGAAGGGGAAGGCTAATAATATGTCAAATTACAGGAGGGCGTAATATGAATAAAAAAGTAGTGAAAGAGTTAAATGCGTATTTAAAAGGTGAATATATGGCCATTAAATCTTATCAAGACTTTATTGAAAGGACAAAAGATCCCAGTATAAGGCAGAAGCTGCAAAGCATCCGGCAGGACCATGAAAGGCATGCAGTAAGGATATCCGAAAGAATAAGCAATCTTGGAGGCAGACCTGTAAAGGGTGCAGGGTTTATGGGCATTATGTCCGATATAAGAAATCTTATGAAGAAAAACAGCAGCGATACCCAATTTATTATTGAAGATGCGGGAAGGGGAGAATATAGAGGGATTCAAATGGCTGAGGAAATAGTAAAGGGAGATTTGGATCCGGACAGCAGGAATCTGGTTAATAAAATATTGGATGAGGACCGCAGCCATGTGGAAAAGCTGAAAGGCTTCGTCCAATGAACAATTGAACGAAGCCAGGGTTATTAATCTGTGACGTCTTTACCGGCTGCTTCAGAATACTCATTCTGCAATGTATCCATAAGTTCCTTGACTGATATGACTTTGTCCGCCCTGTACGCATTTATCCCCGCAAAGGCAAAGCCATTCTCAAGCTTGCCTTTTTGTGCGTTTGTCAGCGCAAGAGCAATGCAATAGGGACTGTTCTTGTAATCGCAAGTGACTATGCAATGATATGGGCACTTGTACGGCTTATTGGCGCCTTTCGAAATATCCTCGGTAAAGGTATTTCTGATTGCTCTTCCCGGCATGCCTACAGGACTTTTTATAATTGACACATCCTCTTTCCTGGAATTGATGTAGGCTTTTTTGAAATCCATTGAGGCATCACATTCTTCTGTTGTTACAAAGCGAGTTGCCATTTGCACTCCTGAAGCTCCAAGCTTCATGATATTATAAATATCCTCTCCTGAATAGATACCCCCTGCGGCAATAACAGGAATGCATTTGCCTGATTTATCTTCAAAGGCTTTTACTTCATCCACTACTTCAGGAAGTATTTTTTCAAGGGAATAATCAGGATTGAATATCTGATCCTCCTTGAATCCCAAGTGGCCTCCCGCCTTAGGCCCTTCCACTACTATTGCATCAGGTAGATAGTTGTATTTGTCCAGCCATTTTTTGCAGATAATACCTGCGGCTCGTGCCGAAGATACAATCGGAACCAGCTTGGTTTCATATTTCTCTTCCAGATACTGAGGAAGGTTCAAAGGAAGGCCGGCGCCGGAAAAAATTATATCTATTCCTGCTTCAATGGAGGCTTTTACAAATTCAGCATAGTTGGACAAAGCAACCATTATATTAATTCCGATAATACCTTTTGATTTTTCGCGGGCTTTTCTGATTTCGCTTCTCAATCTCGCAATATTGGCTTCAATAAATTTTGTTGAAAAATCATAGTCCAGCATTCCAATACCTGCAGCAGCGATGACACCTACACCGCCCTCATTTGCCACTGCCGATGCAAGGCCGGACAGTGATATTCCTACTCCCATGCCGCCCTGGATAATAGGCAGTCTTGCAGTTAGATTACCTATTTTCAATTCTTTAAGTGAATTTAAACTCATAAAAACCTCCCACATTATATGAATAAGCCAAAGAATATTTTCATAATTATTATCTCATAATTATAACCTTATAATGTAGTATACCATAACTCATGAATTGTGAATATCAAAGTTTTTATAGTATTAAGAAAGTTATACTTTCCCGCCGTACACTGCTGATTTGAACGAATAGTTATTGTGCGGGTTAAATGGGAATATATAAATAATAGGATTTCTTCCGAAAGTGCTTTTGGTGGTGATGGTGTTCTTGAGTGACAGAAAAAGAATACATCCGTTTATATTTTTTATAATTGTTTTTTTAATACAGTGCCAAGTACTTTTTGGCAGCGGAACAGTTGGATTATCAGACAATGGTGATTATATAAGGGTAATGAAGCCCAATCGTATTGTGAAAATAGATGACAGCCCTTACAGCAGATTCACTTTCACAGGGACATATTATATGAAGCCTGAGGGTACAACCACCGGGGAAAAAATTGCAAAGGCGGTTTTTAGCTTGGACTCACCTATGTCTTATCCGTCCTTGCAGCATTTTTTTATTAAGCTTGCGATTATGATAAACATTATATATAACAGAATTGCCGGCGGTGACATTTTTACATTTCACATAGGTGCCATGGGCATTCTTTATATAGTCATGTATTCGGCATCGCTTGCTCTTCTCATGGAATACCTGAAAGGCAAAAGCCTGCTGCAGGACATTTCTGTTAAAGCTATAGCCGTATTCATATTCTGTGATATCGGATATATCGCATATTTCAATTCCTTTTACGGGGAGGCTCCTCAGCTTGTACTTTTTGTTCTGTCTGCGGCATTAGGTATCCGGCTTTTAAAGAACAAGCACCCGGAACTGGATTTCCCATTGCTTTGTGCGGCTTTGACTGCTTTTGCCTGGTCAAAATTCGCCAATATACCCGTTGCAGCTCTTGTGCTTGCATTTACGGCAATTCCTGTATTTTTGCTTCGAATA
>JAAYQK010000177.1 GCA_012519325.1 Gracilibacteraceae bacterium
TGCTGCTGCTTTTGTTCGGAATTCGGAAACTTCTTTATTTTTTTGGTGATAAACTCGTTTTCTATGAGCCTGCCTATTTCATCCCTGTCACCGGGAAAATAAATCGCTATTCTGACTCCGGAAAGGTCTACAATATCCCTGTATATCTGTTCGATACTCTGATACTTTTTGATGGAATTCCTTTTTATCAGCTTATCCTTGAGACTGTCGGGCTTTTTCGCGCGGTAGGTTACAATAGCTCTTATTCCGCTTCTGTGTATTATACTTTCACAAATCATAGCAACCTGATGGGCCAATTCGTTGTAAAAATCATATTCCTTTGCGTATCTCAGCAGAAAGTTATCGATTATACTCATAAGGCTTCTCCTTTTCAGATTATCGTATGATTCTCCTTGATTAAATTATAACAATTCTGCTGTTCTGGTACAACAGAAGAATAATTTTCAAAGGGATATCGATGATATCCCTTAATTTTCTACTTCAATATATCCGCAAAATCTATAATAATCATGTCGTTGCCGATCTTTTTTATTCTTTCCCAGGGAATCTCAACATACCTTCTGTCAATAAAAAATGATATGGTTCCTTTGTTTTCAGGAACTATAAGCGACTTTATCCTGCCGGTTTCTACATCTATTACAAGATCACAATCACCTAAATAGCCCAGCTTTTCACAGTCGGGAAGGGAAACAATCTCCTTTCCGCCCAGCTTGCTGAATCTCATAGTACCACCCCATTACTAATTCATTAGTTAATTATATTAATGGGGCAGACGAATATGACAATTATTTGCCTGTAGAGCCGAAGCCCCCTGCTCCCCTTCCCGTTGTTTCCAGCTTATCCGTTTCTTGAAGCTGCACTTTCAATACAGGCATAAATACTATTTGTGCTATCCTGTCGCCGGGTTTTATGGTATAATAACTGCTGCCGTGATTTATTACGGGGCATATTATCTCGCCGATATAATCCGAATCAATCACTCCAACGCAGTTTGCCAGTGTAATACCATGCCTGCTGGAAAGCCCGCTTCTGGGAAAAACGAAGCCTCCGATATTACTATTTGGAATCTGTATGGCTATCCCCGTTTTTACCATTGCAATTTCTCCGGGCTTTATTACAATGTCTTCAGGAATGCAAGCACTCAGGTCCATACCGGCAGATCCTTCCGTCGCATATTTGGGCACCTTTACTTCAAGATTTTCGCCAGAGCCTGTCCTAATGTATTTTACTATTATATCCTCCATTTCTATTCCTCCCAGGTAAGAATATTATTTAAACAATTCCCTTATGTCAGTATCCTTATCCATACTTCCGATTACTGCGGCTCCCATGTTGTCCGTATCGAATATATGCTTAATAATGTCGTTAACAATTTCAATATCGACCTTATCAATTTTCTCCAATATCTCTACAGGTGAATATATTCTTTTAAGCAAGAGCTCGGACTTACCTATTGAAATCATTCTTCCGCTTGTGCTTTCCAGTCCGAGTATATAACTGCCCTTAAGCTGCTCCTTTGAGTCATACAGCTCTTCTTCCGTAATGCCCTTATCCTTGATAGAATTTATTTCTTCCATGATTAGTTTAACAACGCTTTTAAGATTGTCAGGCTTTGAACCGGCATATATTGAGAACAGTCCGCAGTCTTCAAATGAAGATGGATAGGAAAAAACTGAATATGCTAGCCCTCTGTCCTCCCTGATTTTTTGGAAGAGCCTGGAGCTCATTGCTCCGCCGAAAACATTGTTCAGTAGAAGCATAGGATAAAAAAGCTTGCTTTTTAAATCCACGCCTTTAAATCCCATGCAAAGATGCGCCTGCTCCGTAACCTTGCTTTTCAGTGTATACTCAGATACAAAGCTTGGCATTACAATTTGGGAAGTGCTTTTATTACTTTGCGAGGCCTTTTCGAAATAAGCTTTAATTTTGTCCGCCGCTGTTATATGCTTGATATTCCCAACAACAGAGATGACTAAATTCTGAGAATGATAGTACTTATTAAAATATTGGACTATTTTTTCCCTGTTAAGATTGGCAAGGGATTCCCCAGTTCCAAGAATGGGCATTCCCAGAGAGTTTCCCGACCAAACCGCCTGGCTGAAGATATCATGGACAAGATCCTCAGGAGAATCCTCATACATGTTTATTTCTTCTAATACTACTCCCCGTTCCTTTTCTATTTCTTCCCAGTCAAAATTGGAATTAAAAAACATATCCGCAAGTACAT
Source organism: Gracilibacteraceae bacterium (assembly GCA_012519325.1). Taxonomy (GTDB): domain Bacteria; phylum Bacillota; class Clostridia; order Lutisporales; family Lutisporaceae; genus BRH-c25. The sequence goes on from JAAYQK010000177.1 coordinate 2,228, forward strand.
CCAAAGCAGTATCAAAATGTGTGTCCAGAACCTTTGCATAAAAGCATGTGCATTCCTTTGATGTAAAAGCATTAAGCTGTCCGCCGATTTTATCTATGCTGTTTGCAATATCCTTCGCAGTCCTATTTTGAGTTCCTTTAAAAAGCATATGCTCAATAAAATGAGAAATACCGTTGTTTTCTATGTTTTCATACCGCGAGCCAGCCTTAATCCATAAACCGATGGAAACAGAATTGACATATGGTATTTCCTCAGTAACTATCCGTATTCCATTTGTCAGAGTCTCTTTCTGAAACATTGCATACCTCCTGAGTCTTTCAGTTTTTTCAATCGTAAATCTCATTATATATAATGTGCTTAATTATTTCAATCATTTTCTAATACTTCACTTACTGTAGTTATTTCATAGCCTAGCTTATTCAAATCCTCAATCATCTGAGGCAGTGCTTCAATGGTAACCTTGGTGGGATGCATAAGAACTATAGCACCGTTATGATGCTTGGATTCCAGACGCTGAAGTATCTTCCTATAATCCTTTGTATTCCAGTCGATTGTATCTATGCTCCACATGATTACCTTGTACCCCAGTGCTTCTGCCGAACTTACCACCGTATCATTGATGTCTCCGTAGGGAGGAGCGAAAAGAACAGTCTTTTGGCCGGTTATTCTTTTAATAATCTCTTCTGTTTTGGTTATTTCCTGTTTGTTCAATTCAGGAGTAAGCTTGCTGTGGTATAAGTGCTTGTAGCCGTGATTTCCCAACTCATGTTCGTCTTTATGTATGTTACGCAGCAGCTCTTCATTTTTTTCAGCCCATTGGCCTCCTATAAAAAATGTGATTTTTATGTCTCTATCCTTTAGTATCTTAAGCATGCGGGGAATATATTCCTCTCCCCACACCACGTTGCACGCAAATGCAATTTTTTTATCGGTATTCAATCCTTTATATATGGGATCATAGTAGTTAAGAGTATTTATGCTTATGGTTCTAATAGCAAAAATAAAGAGTATCAGAGCAGCTACAACCATAAGCATAATCAGAAGTTTAACCTTATAGATAATTATTATCCTGGATTTCAAGACTATCCCTCCAAATTGAAATTATCGTATAATAATTCATATTCGGATAGGAAGTCCAAAATACTTTAAATTAGGCCTCAGCCTTTCAGTTTAAATACTATTATACCTGCAATCATAATAACAATTCCCATAAGCTTGGTTATGTCAAGCTTAATAGCAGGGCTGTCAAACAATCCGAATGCATCTATTATAATTGCCGCAACAAACTGTGTAATAAGCAATACTGCAACGGTGAAAGTAGCACCGTTGGCTGATATTGCATTCATCACGCTGAATACTATCATAACCCCGAGCACGCCTCCGAGCATGTACAGCTTGTTTACCTCTCCAAGCTTTGAAAGGCTTCCTTTCCCGGCTGTCAATAATATTAACAATGTAAATATGAATCCGGTTCCGTGAACAAATGTATTTGCTTCCCAAAACCCTATCCTTTCTCCCAGCCTTGTGTTGAATACCTGCTGCAGGCCTATGAATAAACCTCCTGCAATTGCAAATAAGATACCTTTCATCATCATACTCCTTATAAGAATATTAGTATTAACGCCTCATTGAATCAATTATATCTGTAACAGCTCAATGCAAGCAGAACAAGGGCAGGTATATAAAATATCCATATAAAGCTGTTTGCCAGCAGCCACGGCAATCCTGCCTCCAATACTGCATCAAGGCCGACAAGGACATCACAGCAAAAGAAGCATGTTACACCTGAAGCTGCCATCCGGGAGTTCACCTTCGGGAGCAAGCCCAGTATGCTGCAGGCATGCCCTGTCCATAAGGATATGCTTAATATTATTCCATATATATAAACTATGAGAAATATATTATCCGGCTTGAATAAATAATCATATAGAAATGGAATTATTGCAGAAGTAATAATTATTAAGCATGGGATAAAAAGTTTTCTTTTTTGCTTGAAGCCTGCCTTGACCCATTTGTATCTTAAGCCTGTACTGTTTCTTATTATCAGCAATGTTTGGCACAGAGCAAACATCCCTATACCAATTGCTCTTTCTCCTATGTTAAAGGCTGCTTCTCCAAGTATAATAAAAACGAAGGCTGCTTTCATCCTTCTGCTGTCTTTTGGGTCTATGCCATCCCTTCCAACAGACCAGCATATTATTGCAGCAAGCGCCACATTTATTCTCTTTAAAACAGCACTGGGAGGAATGTCATAGCTGTAATCCAGGCTTATGAATCTTGAAAAGTCCAATATTATAAACCAAAGGCTGAATATTGATACAATTATTATGGAAATCAAAAGAAAATACCTTTTTCTTTTTATCATAATACACCTTGTTTTCATGTCTTCCATACATCCGGCGCTGCTTCACGGCAGGCTGCCTGCGGCAATGATATGCCTACTTGTTCTTATTTTTGATATATATATGTTTAATTCTCGAATTGCCTGATTCCCTTTCTTCAATTAGAAAGCATCGGAGGCTTTTAACCAATGGAGTTAGCTTTGAAAATCCATAGTTCCTGGCATCAAAGTCAGGCTGTTTCTTGGAGATAAGGTTCCCCACATCAGCCAGGAAAGCCCAGCCGTTGTCGTCAGCAACGTCATTTACAGATTCGGATATCAGGTTTATTATATCATTTCCAATTTCAAGAGAATTGTTCTTGTGTCCCTGTTCAATAACACCAGCCTTATGTAATTCGTTGACGAAATTATCTCCATTCTTGACAGGTGAGTTTATTATCTCGATGTATATGAATTTATCGCAGGCCGCAATAAAAGCGTTGGGGGTTTTTCTCTCACCTATTCCGATTACCTTCATACCTGCCTCACGAAGTCTTGTAGCCAGTCTTGTAAAGTCGCTGTCACTTGATACTATGCAGAAGCCGTCGACTTTTTCGGAATACAGTATATCCATTGCATCAATAATCAATGCAGAATCAGATGAATTCTTCCCCGAGGTATAACTGTACTGCTGAATAGGAGTTATTGCATTCTCCAGTAAGTAATTTTTCCAGCCTGCCAACGAGGAATTGGTCCAATCACCGTATATGCGCTTTAAGGTAGGAGTGCCATATTTAGCTACCTCTGCAAGAATTCCTTTAATATTTTTATACGGTATGTTCTCTGCATCTATAAGTACCGCAAATCTTAATTCCAATGTTCCTTGCATTTTTATTCTCCCTTCACAACTTGTTTTGCCCATTGAACAGCACGTTCCAGCTCTCCTTCCTTCAGAGGCCCTTCAGTATCCTTTACAAAAAAACCTTCAGGAGGGACTACCAGGTTCCCGCCCTTCTTCTTAAGCTTATCAGAAATGGGTTTGGCCGCATAGCCGAACAGCTTAACAAGTCATTTAAGTATGCGGGAATTCACGTCTTCAGTATTGACTCTGGTATCAAATGCTGCAACTTTGATTCCTTTTATTCCATCGGAAGGTATCTGAATAAGGAAATCAACTATTGCCTTTGTCGGCTTGAATGCTCTGGTTGGTGAACCAATAATTAACAAATCAGTTTCACGAAGTTTTCAAGCTTCACTTCGCTTACCTTCAGAACTTCTATACTCTCCAAATCGGCAAGTTAATCACCAATTGCTTTGTCAATCTTCTCAGTATTGCCAAACACAGAATCATATACTATCAAAGCCTTCATTTAGCTAGCCCCCCAAAGTTTATTTCAGTATTTTCATACTATTATTAATATTAACATTTATTCCGCCATTTTTGAATGTTTTATTCGCCTATTATCTTGACCAGCACTCTTTTTTTACGTTTGCCATCAAATTCTCCATAAAATATCTGCTCCCAAGTACCGAAATCAAGCTTTCCGTCAGTAACTGCAGCCACCACCTCACGCCCCATCAGTTGACGTTTAAGATGTGCGTCGGCATTATCTTCATAACCGTTATGCATGTATTGACTGTGCGGTTTTTCGGGGGCCAGGGCTTCCAGCCATTTTTCAAAATCCTGGTGCAATCCTGACTCATCGTCATTAATAAATACACTGGCAGTAATATGCATCGGATTCACAAGTACAAGTCCCTCCTTTATTCCACTTTCATCTATGCAGGCTTGTACTTCTTTTGTAATATTTACATATCCTCTGCGGACAGGCAGTTTGAAATACAATTCTTTTCTATATGATTTCATTAATACACCTCCTTGTACAATTATTTTGTATTAAATCAGTGACCAAAGCCACTGTTCGACCCATTAAAAGTCATAGTTAACATAACACTTCAAATTTTATTCTTTTCCAAACA
>JAAYQK010000178.1 GCA_012519325.1 Gracilibacteraceae bacterium
ATATATAAAAAGCTTGTATTAATTTTCGTTAGTATATTATAATAACTTTATTATGTGACTGAATTTGTATAATCTGGAACGTAATCCAAGAGGGACGGGAAGGAAAATGAAAGATTTTTTTGAGAGCGTTTCTTTTAAAACAAAAAACATTTTTGCCATATCATTTCTAATAATTCTTACTTTTGTCGTAGCATATATAACAGCTATATATCTAAGTTCCGCCGTAAACAGCAGCAAAATATTTAAAATACTGATATTTAGTGAAGCGTTCGTAATTTTGCTTATGAGTAAAATGATGCATAAGCTTATAAAGAGTGATTCATCTTATAGTGGTGTTATCAGCATAAACAAAGATGAAATTTCTGATGGAAGCATGATATTCAATACTATTTCCGAGGGCATAATTGTGACAGACAATAAGGGACGAATCAGGAGTATTAATCAAGGCTTATGCCGAATACTGGGGATTGAGGAGAATCAGATCATCAGCAAGAATGTATATAGTCTTCTCAGCGAGTTAAACTATAATGATGCAAGCAAAGCGCTTCTGCTGATGGTGATTGAGTCTTTGGAGACACAGAAGGAATACAGGCAGAAGGAAGAAATGTTTGTCATTAATGCAGAACCACGCTATCTTGCAGTATCTACATATATGCTGAGAAGTAAAAATAAGAACACGATAGGAGTACTTGCAGTTGTACATGATTTCACACAAAGGAAAATGCTGGAAGAGCATTTGATGCATGTTGAAAAGCTTGCAACCGCCGGTCAGATGGCTGCTGAACTGGCTCATGAAATAAGAAATCCAATATGCTCTGTCAAGGGGCTTGTTCAACTTATGTGTAAGCAGCACAGCCTTGAAGGCAGCAAGTATTACGAAATAATAACAAATGAAATTAATAGAATAAGTGCCTTAACTCAAGGATTTCTTACACTTACACAGAAAAGGCACGTATTTGTTAAGACCTGCATAACTGGTATTATTGAGGAAATAATCCCATTACTTGAGAGCAATTTGGAGGGCAAGAAGATTCATATAGAAGTGGATGCGCAGAAGGAGATACCATTTGTTAATGCTGATAGAGATAGCATAAGGCAGGTAATAACAAATATTGTTCAAAATGGAATAGATGCTTTACAGGAAAATGGAAGGATGAACATAAGTATCTGGTATGATCAGTTCAATGAGCTAGTTAAAATGGAGTTCAAGGATAATGGGAGCGGAATAAAACCTGAATATCTGGATAAGATTTTTGAGCCATTCTTTACCACAAAAGAAAATGGCACAGGATTGGGGCTGGCAATATCACGGAGAATAATAGAAGCCCATTATGGGAAGCTATTTGCATTTAATAATTCGGAGAGCGGAGCTACCTTTGTAATTGAGCTTCCTGCCCTAATAAACTATGATACGGATAATAACAAGGTTTCTTAAATAAAAGGCTAGCAAGAGGAGACAGCAGGATGTTTCTTTTGAGAAACATCCTGCTGTCTCCAAATTTTATTTAAATTTTGGCAGTATACCTGCATTTTGAAATGCTTTTACACACACTGCCGCAGTAGGGCCCAGTATTAAACCCGCGACACCGATAAGTTTCAAGCCTGCAAACATTGACATCAATGTGACGACAGGATGTAGTCCCAACTGCTGCCCGACCACTTTCGGCTCTATAATATACCTTACTATTACAATTACTGCATATAGGATAATAAGCGAAATACCCAGTCTATAGTTGCCCAATACAATATTTGTTACTCCCCAGGGGACATATATGCCTCCCGTACCAAGAACGGGTAAAATATCTATCAAAGCAATGATAATTGCCAGGGTAAATGCATAATCAACACCTATAATAGTCAATCCTATAAAAGATTCAAGAAATGTTACAGTCAGTATGATGGATTGAGCTTTTAAAAAACCAATCAAGGCTACTAAAAGATCTGTTTTAAGTGAAATCATTTTTGCGCTCCACGTTGGGGGAAGCTGTCTGAAAATAAAATCCTTAATCAAGCCTTTGTCCTTTGTAATAAAGAATGTTGCAATAAGGGTAATCAATATAAATATCATAGTGGACGGCAGTACGGTCAAAGTATCTATCAACCATGTAGTTGTATGGCTTAAAAAAGCTGTTACTTTCTCGAAGACAGTTTTCAGAACATCTTGCAAAATGTTGAGGGCTTCCTGGGGCAGTTGGAGATACAAGTCGGTTGCTTGTCTAATTATATCAGCGAAAAAATTATATATTCCATCATAATATTTAGGCAGACGGTTATATAATTTTATTAGCTCATATACTATCCTTGTGATTGCGAATATTGAAAAAGCTACGGAGCACCCTAGGAAAAGAAGAATTGACAGTATTACCGAGATGCCCCGTTTCATCTTGAACTTTTGTAGAAATTTTACCAGAGGTTCTATTATCATGGATAGCATTAAGGCAATAACAAAAGGCATAAAATATGAAAAAATAAGCTTAAATGAAAAAAATGCAACAAGGACTATTGCAATATAAACTGATATCCTTAGTATTACATGAAGATACTTTTCCAATTCCTGTCGAAGCATAATATCACTTCCATTACTATATGTTTCGTGTCAAACATTTTACATTAGAATCCAAATGGTACGAAACGTATATAATTAATCTGCAAAAAACTATCATACTAACATAATGCGATAAAAAAATAATTATACAATTATATTATATTGGATGAGAGTATAATAATCAAACAATATTGAAAACCCAAAGCCATTTTGTACGGCATAGTGCCTATTAAGCAGTATGATAACAAGAATTTATTGAAGATTTTTATATTTACGTAAAAAATTGCCTGAACAAGAAAGGTCATATATAGTATAATGAATGCAGTAAAAAGTTTTTAGCTTAATGGTCGCCGGAGATTCAATAATTATACACAAGGGTAAAAATAAAGCTTTAATGAGGCGATTAGAAAATACAGGGGTTGATTTACATATGGGGTGATATTTGATGGATATTAATTGCATGCCTATTTTAAAATCTCTTAAGGAATACAAGAATGAAGGAGCCGTACCTTTTCATATGCCGGGACACAAAAGAGGAAATATATATAAGAAGACGGAGATCAATTCTCTGTTTGAGGATATTTTGGCTTTGGATACCACTGAAGTGCCCGGAATTGATAATCTTCACTGCCCTGAGAATGCGGTTCTTGAGGCACAAGGAATGGCTGCAGAAGCTTTTGGAGCAGATCATTCATTTTTTCTTGTTAATGGTACCACCTCGGGTATATATTCAATGATAATGGCATCAGCAAGTCCGGGGGATAAGATAATAATACCGCGCAACTGCCATAGATCGGTATATTGTGCGGTAATACTCGGAAGACTGATACCGGTATACATTAATCCGGAAATAGACTATGAGTTTGGAATAGCAATGGGGATAAAACCTGAAACAATTGAAAACGTTCTGAAAGAGCATGGAGATGCGAAAGCGGTTGTTGTTACCAATCCTACATTTTACGGAGTATGTTCTGACTTGGAGAGGATTGCAGAAATCGTACATGAACGAGGAATGATACTGCTTGTGGATGAGGCTCACGGCTCCCATTTCTGCTTCAATGAAAGGCTTCCGATATCTGCTCTTGAGGTGGGAGCTGACATGACATCTCAAAGTATACATAAAACCCTCCCTTCTATGACTCAAAGTTCAATTCTGCATGTAAAATCTGAAAGGATAGATATTGAGAAGCTGAAGGTATTCTTGCAGTTGGTTCAGACAACGAGTCCTTCACATATACTATTAGCTTCCTTGGATGCCGCAAGATTTATTATGCAAAAATTCGGGCGTGAGCTCTTGGATGAGACAATAGATTGGAGTAATTGGGCAAGAAGTGAAATCAATAATATTGAAGGGTGCCGCTGCTTAGGCCCGGACAGGATAGGCAGGAATGGGACAGTTGACTTTGATCCTACAAGATTAACAGTAAATTTTGGAGCTTTAGGCCTAAGTGGTGTCGAAGCAGAGGACATATTAAGAAAGGACTTCAAGATACAAGTGGAAATGTCCGATTTATATAATATAGTTGCAATTACAACAATCGGAGATTACAGATCCGACTATGAGAGCTTTGTAAACTCTCTGAAAAGACTTGCCGGAACTGTGAGAAGAGGAAAGATAAAATCAATGCCGGCGCCAGCTTTTTTCGCGCCACAGGAACCTTCCCTTATGCCTTGGGAAGCGTTATACTATGAAAAAGAGCAGGTGGATATTGAACAAAGCATAGGAAGAATCTGCGGGGAAATGATAATACCATATCCTCCGGGAATACCTGTCTTGATGCCCGGAGAACCAATCAGCAGGGAGATTTGTGAATACCTGAAGCTTTGCGTTGCGCAGGGTATAAAAATTAATGGTGCTTCCGATCCCAAGCTGAAAAAGGTATGGGTGATAAAAAACAGGCGCGGGAGTTAAGGCAGGGTTCTAAATCAATTGGTAATATGTAAAAGAATAAGGGAGGTATGAGATATGAAGCTTGTGATAGCAGTAGTGCAGGATGATGATGTGGATGATCTGGTGGAAATGCTGGTCAAGGAAAAGGTCAGCAGCACAAAGCTTGCTTCTACCGGTGGATTTCTCAGAGAAGGAAATACTACACTCTTGATAGGTGTTGAGAATGAAAAAGTGGATTCAGTAATATCAATAATCAAAGATGTATGCAAAAGCAGGAAGCAGACTTTCACAACACCTATTCCGCCGACAGGCTCTGCCGGGGTTTATATTCCATATCCTATTGATGTAATGGTCGGCGGAGCGACAATATTTGTTGTTGACATCGACAAATTTGAGAAGGTATAAGGGAGAAGCATTATGAAAGTAACGGAAATAAAAGTACGTCCTTCTTTGATTGCCGGTACTGCAGCGAAAGAAGACAGAAAATCGGATATCACGAGTAACAGGCTAAGCTTTGGAGACACACTTAAAAATAAAGAAGAGCAGGACGTGACCGTCCGATTGAACAGGCTTATGAGCGATATTGAAAAGCAAGGGGAGAATCTTGCCAAGAATATGGATATGAAAGAGTTGAAGAAGTATAAGAAAATGGTGTCGGAGTTTATGGATGAAGTAGTGAAAAATTCCCTTAAATTTTCAAAGCAAAGCCATTTTGACAGAAGGGGCAGACATAAGGTATATGCTCTTGTAAGAAAGGTAAATGCAGGGATTGAGGAGCTAAGCCGCGAATTTCTTAAGGATGAGAAGGATAACATAAAGATACTTGAAAGTATAGGAAATATTAAAGGAATGTTGTTAGATATGTACATGTAGCATTTTTTGCATTGAGGGAGAAATAATGATGAATTTTAATGATATAGTCGGGCAGAGGGTAATAGTCGAGAGCCTGAGAAACGCAGTGATAAACGGTATGATTTCAAACGGCTATATTTTTAGCGGACCAAAGGGCTGCGGAAAGAAGTTTATGGCTGTTATTTTTTCAATGGCATTGAACTGCAGGGGAGAGGCACATGACAGACCCTGCGGGAGCTGCAGCTCATGTATAAGAACAAGCAATAGTAATCACCCCAACTTAAAACTTATTAAACCAACTGGGCAGAGTATAAAAATAAAACAGGTTCGGGAGATAATAAGCGATACTGCTAGAAAGCCCTTTGAAAGTGGTTATAAGATAATAATCATAGATGGTGCGGAAAAGATGACTATTGAAGCTCAAGACGCATTTCTTAAGACTCTTGAGGAACCTCCTGAAAACACTGTATTTTTACTGCTTGCAGAAAACCATAATCTTTTGCTGCCTACAATTGTTTCAAGGTGTCAGGTATTTCGTATTAAACCGGTGGATAGGATGGAAATGAAGTCTTTTATACAGGCCAGATATGATTATCCGCCAATGGATGTTGAGGCAGCGGTGAGACATTCAAAGGGAATAATCGGAAGGGCGCTGGAACTTCTAAAGGATAAGGAGAATTTCAAGATCCGTGCCTTATATATTGATATTTTGGATAATGTATTGTCAGGAAATGAGAGAGATGCAATTCTTTTAGCACCGGAAACAGTTGAGGATAAGGAGACTGCAGAAAGGTTTCTTGATTTTTCCATGTCCTGGTTCAGAGACATAATGGTAATGAGAGAATGCCCGAAGGCGTTTAAGGACATTATTATCAATATCGATAGTTTGGACATATTATCAAGGCACAATCTTATTTTGACGGAAGACAAGTTAAACAGTATAATGGAAATAATCAAAAAAACTTATATATATGTAAAGCATAATGTTGGTATAAAAAACAGCATTGATGGCATGTTATTTAATATTGCGGAGGTAAATTCATATAATGGTAAAAACAGTTGGAGTTAGGTTTAAGAAGGCCGGCAAAATATATTATTTTGATCCTGACGGTTTGGAAATAAATATTGATGACAATGTTGTGGTGGAGACTATAAGGGGTATTGAGTATGGTAAAGCCGTATTGGGAATTAGAGAGGTACCAGAGGAAGAAATAATCGCTCCACTTAAGAAAGTGCTGAGGGTTGCAACAGAAGAAGATAACAAGATATATGAGAATAATAAGCTGAAAGAGAAGGAAGCTTTCAATATTTGTCTTCAGAAAATAAGTCATCATAATCTTGGAATGAAGCTTATTGACGTAGAATACACCTTTGATAACAACAAAATCATATTTTATTTCACGGCAGACGGTCGCGTAGATTTCAGAGAGCTTGTAAAGGATCTTGCTTCGGTTTTCAAGACAAGGATAGAACTTCGTCAGATAGGTGTCAGGGATGAAGCCAAGATGATAAGCGGAATAGGCCCTTGCGGCAAAAGTCTATGCTGCTCAACATTTCTTGGTGATTTTGCACCTGTATCTATTAAGATGGCAAAGGAACAGAACCTTTCCCTTAATCCTACAAAGATATCGGGTATCTGCGGAAGGCTCATGTGCTGCCTTAAATACGAGCATGAGACATATGAATGTGCCAGAAAGTATATGCCTAAGGTAGGGGCATTGGTTGATACTCCCGATGGCCGGGGTGAAGTGATAGAATCCAATATACTTCTTGAAATGGTAAAAGTAAAGCTTGAATTAATGGAAGGAAATCTTCGCGTTATCAAGGATTTTCATGTAAGTGAAATAGTTCAGCTAAAGCCGGGAAAAGATATAGAACCTGATATAGAGGGGGATATAGAAAACCTGGAACTCCTTGAGGATAATTAGTGAAAAATTAATAAAAAAAGTTAAGGGGTTTTATTTATAAAAGATTAGTGATAGAATGTAGTTGTAATTTATTTAGGAGGTGCTACTATGGCATATAAAATTCAAGATACTTGCATCAGCTGTGGTGCATGTGAATCAGAATGCCCAGTAAGTTGTATAAGTCAGGGTGAGGATAAATACGTAATAAACCCGGATGAGTGTATCGATTGCGGCTCATGTGCCAATGTATGTCCGGTAGATGCTCCGGTGCAGGAATAATAGTTATTAGAAAAAAGACCTACAAGGTCTTTTTTCGGTTAGTGAGGTGTGCCGTGGAACAGTTAGTGCTTTCGGATGAGACTGTAGATGATTTACAGAACGGGTATAGCATAATTCAGAAAAAGCATTCTTTCAGATATGGTGTTGATGCGGTGCTTCTGGCAGATTTTGCCGATATAAAGCGCAGACATTCGGTTATTGATTTGGGCACCGGTACCGGTGTGATTCCCATTCTTATATATGCGAGAAGAAAGCCTAGTGAAATTACTGCGGTGGAAATCCAAAAGGAAATGGCGGATATGGCTGAACGCAGCATCAGGTTGAATGGACTGGAAAAAAGCATCCAGGTTCTGTGCATGGACCTTAAGGATGCCCCAATGCTGCTGGGTAAAGCAAGATATGATTGCGTAGTGACCAACCCTCCTTATATGAAAAAGGAATGTGGTATAAATAATCCCTCTGAAACCAAAGCTATTGCCAGGTTTGAAATAATGTGCAGCCTGAAGGAGCTGCTGATTGCTGCAAGAGAATTACTAAAGCCCGGAGGGAAGCTATTTATGGTGCACAGGACTGATCGCCTGGCAGATATAATTTATGAGATGAGAGATAAAGGTATTGAACCAAAGCGCATAAGATTTGTACATCCATCTATTGGAAGAAGGCCTAATTTGCTTTTAATTGAAGGTGCCAGAGGAGGAAACAAGGAACTTAGGTTTATGGATCCCCTTTATATACATAATGAAAAAGGAGAATACACCGAGGAAATACATAGAATATACGGGAGGAGAATATGATGGCCGGTGTTTTATACCTCTGTGCAACTCCCATAGGAAATCTTGAAGACATTACTCTGAGATGCATTAGGGTATTAAAGGAAACGGACATTGTTGCAGCCGAGGATACCAGGCAGGCAATAAAGCTTCTGAATCACCTTCGAATTCGAAAGCCTCTTATAAGCTATCATGAACACAATAAGCATGAAAAAGGCAAAGAGATTGTGGAGCTTTTAAAATCAGGGAAAAATATCGCTTTGGTTTCTGATGCGGGCATGCCTGCAATATCCGACCCGGGAGAGGAACTAGTCAGGCTTTGCATTGACAACAATATTGAAATTATTCCGCTGCCGGGTCCTTCTGCTTCGCTTACCGCATTGATTGTTTCCGGTCTTTCTACCAGGAGGTTCTGTTTCGAAGGATTTCTTCCGTCAAAAAAAAATGAAAGAAGGGAAAGACTAAAAAAGCTTTCCAGAGAAACAAGAACTATTATATTATATGAAGCTCCTCACCGGCTACTGGATACATTAAATGAGATTATGGAACAATTTGGCAACAGAAGAATATCTGTTTCGAGAGAGATGACCAAGAGATTTGAAGAGACTATCAGGGCAGATATAAGCAGTGTAATAGATGTCTTCAAAGAGCGGGCTGTAAAAGGTGAATTTGTATTGATTATTGAAGGCATGAGTGAAAAAGAACTTATTGATATTGAGCTGAAGAAATGGGATAATATATCTGTTGAGGAGCATATTAAAATGTATTTGCAGCAAGGAACAGACAAAAAAGAAGCA
>JAAYQK010000179.1 GCA_012519325.1 Gracilibacteraceae bacterium
ATTTAATATCATTTACCAATACGGTTTTATGTATAACCCTTTCTTTTAATCCGTTATTGACCGTAATTTTAAATTCAATCTTCATTCCTGCATATATTGGAAAATCTTTTATCAAAGCTTGTGTTGTGTAGTAGTTTTTACCCAGTATAAAAAAGCATACTCGTGATCTATCCTTGTATCTACTTCCAAGAGGCCGCCAACCTGTAATAGTATCTTTTACAAAAGTTCCGTCAGGTCTTGGCATTTCATAGTTATTTAGCTGTTTGTAATTAGTAACTTCCAATTCCCATTTTTCATCATCATTATAGTCAGCTATGTTTTCAAAATAAAGCCTGAAGTACTCATATGTCCATGGATCAGTATTATATTCCACCGTTATAATCGGTTCCATAATATAATTAGGATCAGCCTTTGCCTTTTCTATTTCCAGTTCCCTCTTCAATGCTATATCCTCAGCTGTCGCCGTCCCATTGGCGAAGCGTTCCTCCATTGCTGCCTTTGCCACAAAGCCTTCAGGATCGGCCTTATAGTCCACCAGCCTTGCTATTATTACCGCTGCCTGGGCCCTTGTTGTTACTCCCGTGGGATTGAATATAATTTTGCCGTTCATGGGGATACCCCTTACAAGGTATTCTTCATAGGCCTTTGTGAAGTAACCGTCAGGTTCATCCAGGTCATGATACGGGTTAGGTCCTTCTGAAGGTTCCAGTTTCAATGCCCTGCACATCATCATTACCATATCTTTTCTTGATATTGGAGCATCAGGATAGAATCTGTCCCCTTCTTCTGCTTTGACTATAACGCCGTTTCTAAGGGCTGTTTCTATGTAGACACTTGCCCAGTGAGGCTTTGAGGTAGGGTAGGGCTTCATGTCAATAAAGCTTACGCTGTCTATTTTCTTGTACTCCATAGCCTGTACCAGCATCTCTACAAACTGCGCCCTCGTTACCTCCTCTTGCGGATTGAAGCTAACTGCAGCCGATACATAACCTGCAAGCACAAAGGCTATTATAAGTAAAAATGTAAAACTCTTATTAAAATTTCTCATATTTGATCCTCTTTTTCTTGTTTACAAATTTTGTATTTGTGTTATAATATAAATGAGGTAATCGGCACCGCAAGGTGCGGTTACCCGGTTGGGTTAATTTATAACCGTCCTGGGATTAGCAGGGCGGTTACTTCTTTATATTACTCGCCCTTCTTGAAGCTTGTGGGGTATACATTATCCACATAGACTTCTGTTATGTAGTGTACCTCTTCCTTTTCATACTTCCTGCTCTGCAGCCTGCCTTCAACAGAAACCAGCTCCCCCTTCTTCAGGTACTTTGATATGAACTTTTCCGGAAGGTTCCAGGCAACAATCTGAATGAAATCCGTCGGCCTGTTATTGTCACTTCCTACATAATCCCTGTCAACTGCCAGGGTAAAGTTGGTTACCCTTTTCTTCTCGTCGAAGGTCTTTGTTTCTGCATCAGCCGTAAGCCTGCCCATAAGGATTGATTTGTTTAACATATGTTTACTTCCTTTCATTTTTTGTATTCTCTGTTATTTTTTTACATGATACCATGTTACTAATTTTGGAATTATATGTCAATATTCATCGATGAAAGGTTGTTTTGTATATATAATCTGCAAAAAAGAGTATCACAAACTTCTTAATAAGCAGTTTGCGATACTCCTGTTGGTATTTGCAGAATAATGCTGCGTAATTACAATAGTATGTGAAGTACTCCGATTGCAGGGAAAGTATCCTATTCCGGCTTCTTAATCGCCTGGCATATGAAGGATGCTACATCCTCCGCATAGGTGCCGACTCCGAAGCCTGCATCATAACCCAGCTCCTTTGCAAGCTCATGGGTTATCCTCGGGCCTCCGCAAGCTACCATAAATCTGTCCC
>JAAYQK010000180.1 GCA_012519325.1 Gracilibacteraceae bacterium
CGTGCGAACTTTTGCTCCGCAAAGCGCACATGGGCGAATATCATAAATCTTTATAGATTTATGATATAATAATTGCAGTTCCTGCAATTATTATAGATTGAATGCCCGTGCGAACTTTTGCTCCGCAAAGCGCACATGGGCGAATATCATAAATCTTTATAGATTTATGATATAATAATTGCAATACCAAATTATAATTTTTTTAAGGTCGGTGTTGCAAATGATTAATTTAATTAAAAATTGGCTGGTAAATAACAATATGAATGAAGGGCTTTCTATCATTTTGTCAAATATTATCGCAGCTGTCACTATTGTAATATTCAGCATAGTGATTAATTTAATTGTAAAAAAGTTCTTCCTGAAAGCTGTTAAAACATATGCTGCAAAATCACCCCAAAATTGGGATGATATTCTACTGAAGAACAAATTTTTCGATCAACTGGTTAGCATTGTTCCGGGATTTGTAATTTATGGATTTGCACCTGTTTTCCATGAATATCAAGACTGGATACAGAGAATAGCCTCTGCCTATATAGTTATAGTTGTTTTATTCGCTGTACATAAGCTTCTTAATGCAGTAGATGAAATTTACAGAAGCAGCCGGGAAGAAAGAACAAGGCCAATAAAAGGATTTCTTCAGGTTATTGAAATCATTGCGCTTATTATAGGAATTATCTTAATCATTAGCTTTCTTATAGATCGTTCCCCCTGGATTATGCTAAGCGGTATCGGAGCTGCAACAGCAATAGGTTCACTGGTATTTAAGGATTCCATACTTGGGTTTGTAGCCGGTATTCAGCTTACTGCAAATAATATGGTAAAGCTTGGTGACTGGATTGAAGTGCCTAAGTATGGTGCAGATGGGGATGTAATAGATATAACGCTGCATACGGTCAAGGTTCAGAACTGGAATAAGAGCATATCTATGATTCCGACTTATGCATTAATATCAGACTCATTCAAGAATTGGACCGGAATGCAGGAATTCGGGGGCAGGAGAATAAAAAGAGAAATTAATATAGACTTGACCAGCATAAAATTCTGCACTGAGGAAATGCTGGAGAAATTTAAAAAATTCCCGTACCTTCAAGAGTTTCTAAACAGTTATAATAACGAGCATGTAAATGAAAAACAGCTGACTAATATTGATGTCTTCAGAGCTTATCTGGTGGAATATTTAAAGAATCACCCCAAGCTTAATAAAAAAATGACGCAAATGGTAAGGCAGCGCCAACCTACTGAATTCGGTCTGCCTTTAGAAATATATGTTTTCTCGGATGGAACGAAATGGGCTGATTATGAAGTCATACAATCGGAAATTTTCAGCTATGTTATTGCAATAATTCCGGAATTTGATTTAAGGATATATCAAAACCCCTCGGGATATGATTTAAAAAATTTAAATCTGCATTAGCTCAAAATGCAGCTAATATTATTTCGACTTTAATTCTCTCATTGTATTTTCCTTAATAGATGATGCATTGGAATCAGAATCCACTTTAAGCCTTTCTTGTGAAAGGGATACATAAATTGCAAGGGGTACCAGGATACAACTCAATAATATTCTTGCTGCAGTATCCTGAAATGTCTGTATTATTGTAAATATTACCGCAATTATAGGCAACAGCTGAACATTGCTGTTCTTAATGAACAGATATTTCATGTCCCTTTCCACTGTAACAATGCTGTTCAGAGAGTACATCCCCAATGCAACTCTGTACTTTGCAGGAATACCGATTAATGTACTTGCATCAACATCATCATATACAAGAACATTTGAACTCTTGAGCACTTCAAAGGAATCAAAGGGCAGTGCCCTTAATATTACCTCATGCCCTCTGTGCCTCACAATCAGCTTGTCCGTCTCACTGATGCCAAGTATTTTCATTGTAGCAGGCATTATTCGCACAATATCACTGTTTTCATCTGTGGGGTAAGGCCTTCCTACTCTTAGATATACTGACTTTGTTTTAATCGGTCCGGACAGTATCCTGTATATGATACGATCTGCTCTTGCTTTGAAGCCCATTGCTCTTGCCTTATTATCAATACTGTTCAGTTCAACAAGTTCTATTTTATCAAGATCAAGCTTTTTAAAAATACTTCTTAAATCCTCGTCTTCAATCATAGTTTCCATAATCTCATAGTAAGAATGCTTATCCTTGTAGCTCCGCCTCAGGGTTTCCTTTTCCGATTCATTCAGAACACCGCTTTCAAGATACTTGAGAAAATCATTTTTCAATATCACTTTCTTGGGAATATTGACATTCATAATATGCCTTTGATAATAGTTGAGGAATATCTTTCCTTTTGCGGTTGTATCTCTTGCAACGGCCAAACCTTCCAGGTAAAAGTCTATATCATCATGTCTGTTGTATAGCTGGTAGCTTTTCGTCAGGTCAACCTTATCAATCAGATCAGGACATATAAGAATATTTTCCGAACCTACCTTGGGAATTCCAATAGGCAGCATTATTGCCTTTTTCCTGTTTACAAGTACGTATTTTGTTTCTTCTGCATCAGCATCTCCAAAAATGTCCCTGTACAATTTATTGGTTAGGTACACCTTGCCTGGCAGAAAATTCTGTTTGTTATCTATAATCTTGTACCTGGCAACAAATTCTGTCTTGCTGCAATTATCAAGTATGGAATTTACTTGGAAGGAGTCATTTTTTTTGAACCCATATTTTTCTGCATCTTCCCTGCTGAATTCAATTTTATCTATAGGAAGGTGCTTTTTGCTCTTTTTGGCTTCAAAAATGTATGTATCGGAATCCCATTCATAGGTATTTAACATGGATATTATGGAGCACAGACCTTTCATGAAACTCACAAACTCTTCCTGGTTTTCGGATACTTCCCTGTATTTCCTGTTTACTTCCATCTGGATTGACGGTATCCTGCAAACCTCGGCCATTGTCCTTGATACGTTGTTCTGCGGGCTTGCCGTAAAAACCTTATTCTCTTCAACTTTAGGTATTCCATATCTGTTGAATATGACCCAGAACAAATCAGGGATAAAATCATTTCCCCAAAGGGTTTTTGAATAGTCAGTACCCAGATCGATATCAAACTCCCTGTTCTCCGCAGCTCCATGCAGGTCTATGAATATGCATATATTCTCTTTTCTGATAATCTCTATCAGGCTGTTCTTGTAGCCTCCATCCCCGCAAGCAGGATCATAGTTGGGATCATAGTTGTCATTTTTGGTTTTATAAAATACATGGCATCCGGTCAACAAATGCAGCATTCTGGCAATTGAACCGGTAAATATGTCTGCATATTTTACTTTGCCGTTCCTCCAATGATTTACCGAATGAGGTGCAGACACTAAAACCGGTATGGTTCCCTTTTCATATTTATAGCCATAATCAATTTTAGAATCTCCATCATAATTATTCATGGAGAATGCCCGTTCAAGCAAAAGGGTCTTTTTTATTATGTATTCGCGGCTTTTATTGTTAATCATACGTACCTCACAAATCATTTTATTACTAAAGATTTAGCGTATCCTGCTTAAAATACTCCTTTACATCCCTAACCAGGGATTGTGTGCCTATTATGCATACCAGTTCATCACCTTTAATCAGATTATATGCTGTTTCTACTGCATCTTCAATCTCAGATTTATATATAAGCTTTTCTCCTACCATTAGCTTAACTTTATCTATTTGAG
The DNA here is from genome assembly GCA_012519325.1 of Gracilibacteraceae bacterium. Classification (GTDB taxonomy): domain Bacteria; phylum Bacillota; class Clostridia; order Lutisporales; family Lutisporaceae; genus BRH-c25. The sequence goes on from JAAYQK010000180.1 coordinate 3,677, forward strand.
TTTTCTTGAATCTTAAATACTTGTTCTTGGATGTGGTTAGTATTATCCTTCTTGATATCTCACTCATTTCACATACAACACCCTCATAATCCTTATCATCGGGTATTCCGATAATAGAAACCACATCCATATTTCCCATCTCATTTACAACCTCTCTGACATGTCTCGCACATTCCTTGTTTATACACCCGTCAAGTATGGTTAAAGGGCTTCTGTTTATCACTTCCAGCCTTCCCGGCCATGTTATTCCGCCATATGCCTGCTTAATATTCTCTTCTTTAATTCCTCCCAGCAAATTCTCTGCTGTGCAAATTGCAATTGCAGCATTATATGCCTGATGCCGGCCCATCAGGTTCAGCCTGATATTACTATATTTGCCATTCCGGGTAATGACATCGAAATAAGTACCGTTTCTGTCAATGCATATATTTTCACATGAAAAATCCTGTCCCCAGATAAATAACCTGACACCCTTATCACGGGCTTCCTTACAAATGACATCCCGGACTTCCCTCTGCTGTCCGGCGCTAACTGCAAACCTCTGGGTGCTGCTGATTATCCCTACCTTATTAAAGGCTATCTCTGACAGATCATACCCCAGGTGCGGCACGTGCTCCAAAAAAACAGTGTTGATGACCGAAGCTTCACTATGTATCCTGGTTACATCGTCAAATCTTGCACCTTTGCCGCATTCGAACACATTGAAATCAGTCTTTTTATCCTGATAATACAGCATGGCTATAACGGCTGTAATACCGACAGGCCCTATATACTCGACCCCTGTCAATTGGTTTTGAACTTCCGCTGCATAAGGCTCCAGGATATTAGCATATTTTACAAAATCATCTTCTGAAATTGCATTGCCGTTTATCCTTATTCTCTCCAAAAAACTAACCAGATGGGGACTTGTACATAATCCGACCTTAAACCCGTGGGCCTCTATCAGTTTTGATATCATTCTGCTGACCGAGCCTTTCCCTTTGCTTCCTGTCACCAGCACATTTCTCTGTTTTTTATCAGGCTCTCCCGCATTATCCAGAAGCATTCTTGTTAGATGCGGGCTTCTGGTCATCATGTCCGGCATATCCTTCGGTATTTTATTAATTGCCTTCATATAGGAACTATAGACAAAATCTTCTGCTTCTTTTGCATTTATAAAAATAACAACCACTCCTATCTTATGTCTCGCAATAAATGAATAATGCGACGCAGGGACATGGGGACGTTTCTCGTGTCTCCAGTGAGACAGGAGAAACGTCCCCGTGTCTTCTTCCTTAGCAATTATTAATTATATTATTACTTTAAAGTTTTATTTTGTTCAACCTCTACATATCAATTAAGTAACAATATTTTGTCCGGTAATACAACGCAGGGGGAATGAAATATGTTTAATAAAAGAATCCTGATTTTCTGCATTATCCTTGCTTTGATGGCAGCTGCACTTCAGGCTGTGCCCTTTGTTTTCGGCACAGTATTCTCATTTGCCGTGTTACTGAACGGATTCCCGGTATATATAGCAGCAAGGTTTAGCTATACCCTGGGAATTCTGGTTTATCTTTCGGCCGCCGCCCTGATGGCTTTATATAACTTTTGCGAAGCTGTATTTTTTGCCTGTACCAACGGCATTATAGGACTTTCTCTGGGCATTATGAAAGGCCTCTTCAAGAGTATTTATACCGTTCCTGCCCTTTCCGCCCTTTTGGATATCACAATACTGCTCATGGTAAATTACTTATTCGGCATAAGGATTTTCAACTCCTCGGTCTTTGGCACCCCTGTCAGTCAAACCGCCGCTCTTCTCATTCCCATGTATTTTTACTGCTTGGTGTACCTTAGGCTGGCAACGTCCGTGGATAATCTGCTTCACAAATACATAGACTTTAACATTCATACCTGATCTCTAATGGATAAAGGACAGGAAATCCTTTTCCGTAAGCAATTCAGGATCGACATGCCGGGTCCCTATAGTTATGGACCAATGCAGATAATGTATTTGTGTTCAGTCATAATGCTAAACACAGGCAGCCATACTTCTGAACAGCTGCCTGTGTTTCACATAATTCATTTTATTAGCCTTCTTTATTCAACTCATCAAAATTGAGCAATATGTACATGCTGCCGTCGTCTTTCTTACCTATCCCGTTTATATACTTCCTGCCGATATTTGATACAACCTCCGTTACAGGTTCTATTTTCTCGCTTTCCACAGTAACGACGTTTGATGCTTCATCTACTACAAAGCCTGCCATCTTCCCTTCCAGGTTGGTCACGATTATCCTGGCATCTTCGTTTGTGTCCTCATTTTCAAGATTAAACCTCTTCTTCAGGTTTATTACCGGTATAACATTATCCCTCAGATTAAGCACTCCTTCAATATAGTCGGGAGAATTGGGTATCTTAGTGGGCGTTCTGTAAGGAACAATTTCGTTCACCTTGAATATGTCTATGGCATATTCCTGTTCATTCAATCTGAATATTACTAGCTGCATCATATTCATTGCGGCACCCCCCTGTTTATAATTCATACGGCATAATACATATTTCGACATACTCCCTTAAATTCCTTCTTAATCTATATTATAGCAAAAAAAACAGCACCCCTCGAAGGTTTCTCGAAAAAAGGCGCTGCTTTCAACTTATAGTGCACTGCCACCCTACTTTGGTGCAAAGGTTGCGCAATCCGTATCCTGGGTGCTGGAAGCATTCATAGGCTGTATTTCTATTTTCGAAGCATTGCAGTAATCCCCTTGAGCGTGGTAATAGCATGTGTTGACAACACATTTTACTCCGGGCAAATGATTGTTTTTCCTTTCAACCCTGCCTTGCATAGCATAACCTCCTTATTTCCTTAAAATTCCATATACTTCGTATCGGACACTTTGTGCATGATTCAATGCACGAAACATTTCCGGGACATATATATTATTAGATTTTAAGAATAATTTATACCTTGTGTTTAACAATATTGCATAATCCATTTTGTACCTTCTTTAATGCAGCCTATATATGCTATAATTAAAAAAGCATATATGGTTTTCAACTGTCGGAGGTAAAATAATGGACAAAATACTGTATAAAAGCACCAGAGGCAAAGGCGGCCTATTAACTGCGTCAGCCGCCATACTTAAAGGCATAGCGGATGATGGAGGTCTTTTTGTACCGACTGAAATACCAATACCCGAAATTCCTCTGGAAAATATGATTAACATGGATTATAAGAGCTTGGCATACCATATTTTGAAGGATTATTTGCAGGATTTTGAAGAGGCTGAGATATGTGAATGTATTAATAACGCCTATGATGAGAAATTCGATAATCCGGAAATTGCACCTGTGGTAAAAAAATCAGATGTGTATTTCCTGGAGCTTTTCCACGGACCGACTCTTGCCTTTAAGGACATGGCACTTTCAATCCTTCCGCAATTTTTAAAAGCCGCTGCTAAAAAACAGAAGCTTGACAGCGATATTGTAATACTCACTGCAACCTCAGGAGATACCGGGAAGGCCGCTTTGGAAGGCTTTGCCGGAGTGTCCGGAACTAAAATAATCGTGTTTTTCCCGGAAAAGGGAGTCAGCGAGATTCAGAAAATGCAGATGGTTACCCAAACAGGTAATAATACCTATGTAATTGGCATAGAGGGAAATTTTGACGATGCTCAGACCGGTGTGAAGAAAATATTCTCGGATAAAGAGCTGCAAAAGGATATGTCAGCCGTAAACTGTATGTTTTCCTCTGCCAACTCCATAAACATAGGCAGGTTAATACCCCAAATAGTTTACTATTTCCACGGATACCTGCAGCTTTGCAGAATGGGAGACATTAAAGTCGGTGAAGAGATTAATTTTACCGTACCCACCGGAAATTTCGGCAATATTTTGGCGGGGTATTATGCAAAAAAAATGGGACTCCCCATCAGGCACCTTATATGCGCTTCAAACGAAAACAAGGTGCTGTATGATTTCTTTAATACGGGAGTATATGATAAGAAGCGCAGCTTCATCACAACCATGTCACCTTCAATGGATATCCTTGTTTCCAGCAACCTGGAAAGACTGCTGTTTTACCTTTATGACGAAGACAGCAGCACAGTGAGTGAGTTAATGGCGCAATTGGCCGGTAAAGGTGCATATACGATAAATGATTTCGTGAAAAAGAAACTGGTTGATTTTTACGGATATTATGCTTCCGAAGAAGACACAGCTGAAGCAATAAAAAAAGTATATATAAATGACCGGTATATTATTGATACTCATACGGCAGTTGCTTTTTCAGCATACGAAAAGTACAGAAAGCAGAAGTGCGGAAAATGTGCAAAAACTGTGATTATTTCAACAGCCAGCCCCTATAAATTTGCAGCAGACGTAATGAAGTCAATTGATCCCGGATATTCCGAACTAAACAGCTTCCAGCTGATAAAAGAAATGAGCAGGCTTACGAATACAGAAATTCCAAAGGGCATCAAGGATCTGGAAGGCAAACCTGTAATTCATAATACAGTTTGCAGTAAGGATGAAATGAAGAAACAGGTAGAAAAAATTCTTGGACTTACAAGATTTCAATGAGGCGAGGGATATATGCCCGCCTCATTGAAGACTAACCAATAATTCCTAAATGCTCAATAAGAATCTTCAATCCGATGCATATCAGTATTAATCCTCCTACTATCTCAGCTTTCCTCTTCAGCAAACATCCGCACTTGTTTCCTGCATATACTCCTGCAAAGCATATGGCAAAGGTTATCAATCCTATCAATGCTGCTGATTTTATTATTGATACTCTTAAAAATGCAAAGCTTATACCGACTGCCAGTGCATCTATGCTTGTAGCTACCGCTAATACAATCAATCTGCCTATTCTCAAAGGATCTTGACATACTGTATTCTGATTTGATACGGCTACCTCGCACATTTCCTCAACTGTCCCTATTTCATCCTTTTCAGCCCCATAAGCCTCCCATATCATTTTGCCTCCTATAAAAGCCAGCATGACAAATGCTATCCAATGATCGATGCTTATTATATATTCCTCGAACCGAGATCCAGCAAGCCAGCCTATTATTGGCATAAAAGCCTGAAACGCTCCAAAATACAAGCCTATTTTCAATGCATGTCCCATTCTAATATCCTTAATAATGATTCCATTGGTTACCGATACTGCGAAGGCATCCATAGAAAGACCAATCGCAATTAAAACAATCGATAGTGTATCCACTGCCTCTCCTCCATTCGTACTTCTTTATGTTGTGCAAACAAAAAGAGACTATGTATAACAAAAAAGTTATACATGAGTCTCATTATTTCAGGCAAGCCAGACGTTTCCGTCAGTATGTTGACATTGCCGCACAAACGTGCCAATTACTCCCCCATGTTCATTTGAGCTCTTAACTATCATTATAGACGAGCCCCCGCTGTTTTACAACAACTATTTTGTAACCAAACTACTATATTCTCATAGTATGTAATTGGGGACATACCAATTTTTATATAAAGCTCCGGAGGTGGAAGCATGGCAGGCAGGTTTATGAAAGGTATAAAACGCACTCCTGTGTGCGCTCCTGCGAAATCGCCCCTCGTAAAGGACTTCAGATGTGAAGGGTTCTTGATCCTAATCCTGTTGTTTGTTCTGCTTGCTGCAAGTCCTTCTTTAGGCTTGAACAGCAGTTATTTCTTTATCATTATAATGGCCGTCATTGGCCTTGGGGGCGTAGAGAAAGCTTTTGGATTAAAAAATTAGCAGGTTTGACAACATCTATGAAAAGTCTGGCCAATCAGGCCAGTTTTTAAATTATCCAGGAAGTAACCAAATTATGAATTTTACATAGTATGGAGTAGGACATGTAAGGGTTATCCCCCATAATACAGGGAGGAGGTGAGACCATGCCCTTCGGCTATGGTTATCCATGGTATGATTATGGATATGGATATGGATATGGATACGGCTATCCATACTACAGAAGCTATCTGGACTTTCTGGCATTGGCAGCATTTTTCGTATTGGTATAACAGCTCCTTATGATTTGACTTCAGATAATTATCAAACCAATTTTTTATAGAAAGGGGGGTTAAATATGGCAAATAGTTGTGGAGGAGTCAATCCGTGCGGTACGCCCAGTTTTTGCGGTACACCTGATTTTTGCCGGCCACAGGCAGTATCACCTGTTTCAAAGAAATGTGACAGCAACGGCTTCTTGCTGCTGCTCCTTTTGTTCATACTGCTGGCGGCAGGTCCGTCCTGGGGTATAGACAACAACTTCTTCTTTATCATTATACTTGCAATAATCGCTTTTGGCGGTTTTGGAAGGACCTTCGGCTTCAGTGGGGCATACTAGCAGGCTCATTAGCAAAGGACCTAGCCTTTCCGGTTAGGTCCTTTCTTTTTAAAATTTATTTTCCGCTTTCGGCTGCTTCCTTTACGCAGGCCTGGTGCTTCTTGTCTACTTTATTTGTGTTGTGAGTTCTGCTGTTAAGAAAGTGAACATCTACTACTCCACTCATTCCATTATTCTTTATCTTGTCAAGGTTTGCACCTCTTCCGTAACCGCCGCTTCTGCTGCTAATATACTTATTCGCGGGAGACTTATCCGCTCCTGCATGAGGCATAGCCGCCATCGATGCTGCTATTTTCCGTCCGTCTACTTCCACGATTATTGGACGGCGCTCCCAGCTCCAGCCACCCCAAATCTCCTTGATTTTCTTCGAATCCTCTGCGGTCCTGGCCTCACAGTCAGCATGGTTGCCGCCGTATGTACGTACAATTTCAAAGGTCTCTCCTGTCCTTACGTCGGTTACTTTAGCTACCGTTCCTATTTTAAAAATTTTGGATGCTTCGGACCACCAATCCAAAAGCTCTACATCAGCCGTGTATGTCCATTCTGTTCCAAAAAGCGCCTTTCCAGTTTCCGGGCCGACAATTCCATCAACAGTCAGATTGTTATCCTCCTGGAACCTTTTCACCGCTTCTTCAGTAACGTTTCCGAAATAACCTGTTACTTCTTCAGTAAAATACCCTTTCTCTTTTAACTGGGACTGAATTCTGGATACCTCTTCGCCCTTGTTTCCATTCTTAAGCACATCAGCAAAGGTAACTGAAGTGGTAAAAAGCATCACTGCAATAATGAATATCAACGACTTGCCAATCTTCAACACTGTCTCCCCTTTCTGCTTACGGACTATGCTTACCCGTTTGTCCCTCGCTCCTCTGAGGATTTCAGCAATACAGCTTGTCTTCATTGTAGCAGTTTCTTTTTACCAATTCAATGGTAATAAATTACATATTTATACCAAAAACGCACCCAAGGCCCCTGCCATTCCCGGCTGAGCAGATAATTCGGTCGTTTGTCTTATTGATATTTCAATAAGCAGTGCCCAAAGAAGAATAACTGATACAAATAATCCCGTATAACTTCCTATAAGCTTTAAGCCATTTGCAAAGGTAGTTACTCCCGGGGCTATCTGCTGTTCTTCAGCTTCCAGCCTGGCAGCCTCTATTGTAAGAATACCTGCTATAACGCTTAATACTGATGCTAATACAAGAAAGGTATCCCCTTCAAGCACATTTATAATAATGGAGCTTGTCAAGAGCAGTCTGCCCGCCAGCCTTGCTTCAGCAGTACCTGTCCTTTCCCGCCCCTCCTGTGGTAGTACAATTTCTGTATCCATATACAACTCCTCCCCAATACCATTATATTATTGTCCATGCTCTGCGTTCCTCTTGCACGTTCATTAGAACTTTTCATAATAGGAGAATATTGCAACGCAACTGAAGTTTGGACGGACACGGGGACGTTTCGCGTGTCTCGCTTTCAGTGAGACAGGGGAAACGTCCCCGTGTCCGTCAACGTCCCCGTGTCCGTCCGTCCCCGTGTTCTTGATAATAGAAATTAAACTGTAACCAAAAGCCATGTATTACATAGTATAAGAATAGGATGATAAACAACCTCTTCTGCAGAAGGAGGTGTAATTATGGCGAGAGGTTTTAACCATGGTTTGTATAGATTGAATAAACCCGGATGAATGCCGGATTCAACACCGGAAGATTTTTCGGGAGTATTTTACTCAAAATCAAGAAAGCAGCCTCTTCCTGCCTCAGTTCCTACAACCCCTCCGGAGCCTGTTCTCCCTGAAGCAGTTCCCTCACCTCAGCAATTGGGCGGAATGCTGAACGGGTTTTTGGGAAATATATTTGAGAATAATAATTGGTGGCTGTGGGCTGCTTTACTTTTCATCTTTTTTAATCCTGACCTGAGAAAAAAAATCCTTGGAAAGGCAAAAGAGGCTGACCCGAACTCTTAGTCAGCCTCTTCCAATTCCAGGATATTTCGCCTGGAAATAATATGTGCTTAAATATTGCCCTTAAGCCCTATTTCTTCCGCAACTTTCTTCATTCCATTGATGGTTTCTCCGATAATGGTATCCATTTCCATACCCAGAAGCTCTGCTCCCTCTTCAATGACTTCTCTGTTAACACCTGCTGCAAAGCTCTTTTGTTTCCATTTCTTTTTTACGGATTTTGCTTCCAAATCCAATATGCTTTTGCTTGGCCTCATGACAGCAGTGGCTGCAATAAGCCCTGTTAGCTCGTCAATAGTATAGAGCACTTTTTCCATTTTTTCTGTCGGCTCCACATCGCAGCAAAGCTTCCAACCGTGACTCAGCACTGCATGAATGTATTCTTCGGGCCATCCTCTTTCGGTAAGTATCTCTTTTGCTTTTATACAATGCTGTTCCGGGTACATTTCATAATCAATATCATGCAGCAGGCCGACAATGCCCCATTTTTCTTCATCCTCCCCAAAGAGTCCCGCAAAATGCCTCATTACAGCTTCAACCGTCAATGCATGCTTTATAAGGTTGTCGTTTCTGTTAAACTCCTTCAAGAGGTCCAATGCCGCTGCTCTGCTCGGAATTGCGTTTCCCATAAAAATCCTTCCTTCATATTGTATTTTTTATAGTTTACCGGCTTTTTTCTTAAGTACAGCTTTGGTGCTTTTTACTATATCCGAAGCCGTCAAGCCGTACATTTCCAATAATTTATCCGGTTTGCCCGACTTGCCGAACTTATCCTGAACACCTACTCTGACAAGGGGCACCGGGTAATTTTCCGAAAGCACCTCAGCCACTGCGCTTCCAAGTCCCCCGATAATATTGTGTTCTTCAGCAGTAACAATAGCTCCTGTTTCCCTGGCTGCTTTTACTATCATATCCACATCTATAGGTTTTATCGTATGAATGTCTATTACTCTCGCATTTATTCCCTCCTGCTGAAGCAGTGCCTTTGCTTCAAGAGCAGCATTCACCATAAGTCCCGTAGCAATTATAGCTGCATCATTTCCTTCGGCTAGTTCAATACCCTTGCCCAATTCGAATTTATAACTGCTTTCATTATATATTACAGGGACACTCAATCTTCCCAATCTCAGATATACAGGCCCCTCATGCTCTATTGCAGCTTTTACGGCAAATTTGGTTTCCACAGCATCAGCGGGACTAATTACCGTCATGTTAGGGAGCACCCTCATGACAGCAATATCTTCAATAGCCTGGTGTGAAGCCCCGTCTTCACCGACAGACAAGCCGGCATGGGTTGCACAGACTTTTACATTTAAATTTGGATAGCATATTGAGTTCCTAATCTGCTCAAAGGCCCTCCCTGCCGCAAATACGGCAAAGGTACTTGCAAATGCAATCTTGCCGCAGGAAGCCATTCCTGCCGCCACAGCCATCATATTGCCTTCGGCTATACCCATATTAAAAAACCTTTCAGGGTATTTCTTCCTGAAATTATCCGTTTTTGTAGATTTCGACAAGTCCGCATCAAATACCACTATTCTGCTGTCGGAGCCAAACTCCGCAAGAGCATTTCCGTACGCTTCTCTTGTTGCTATCTTATCTGCGATGTTATTCCACCTCCAACTCTGCCAGGACCTTATCCAGCTCAGCCATTGCCTGATCTCTTTGTTCCTTGTTCGGGGCAGAGCCATGCCAGCCTGCCTGATTCTCCATATAAGAGACACCTTTTCCTTTGATGGTCTTGGCAATTATTATTGTAGGCTTCCCTTTGCAATCCTTTGCTTGTTTTAAAGCTTCAAGTATTTTTTCAATATCATGCCCGTCAGTTTTCAGCACATTCCAGCCAAAGGCTTTAAATTTATCGGCTACAGGCTCAGGAGACAATACATCGGTAATTTTACCGTCAATCTGAAGCCCGTTATAATCCAGAAAAACCGCCAAATTATCCAGCTTGTAGTGAGCCGCAGCCATTGAAGCTTCCCAGACCTCACCTTCCTGAAGTTCTCCGTCACCTAATATGGCATATACCCTGTAGTCCTTATTATCCAGTTTGCCGGCCATAGCCATTCCTACAGCTGCTGATATGCCCTGGCCCAAAGAACCTGTGGACATATCCACTCCCGGTACATTTCTCATGCTTGGATGCCCCTCCAGGTAGCTGTCAGCTTTTCTGAAGGTCAGCAAGTCCTCCTTAGGGAAAAAACCCTTTTCTGCCAGTACTCCGTATAAAGCGGGCGAACAATGGCCCTTGGATAATACAAATCTGTCTCTGTCCTCCCATAAGGGCTGTTTGGGATCTACCCTCATTTCTGCAAAATACAGCACTGTTAAAATATCAGTGCAGGAAAGAGACCCTCCCGGATGTCCGGATGAGGCGTTGTACACTTCGTCTATAATGTGTTTTCTTACCCTGACCGCATATTTCTTTAGAGCTTTAGTGTCCATTTTTTTCATTTATTGCCTCCTAGTATTTTATAAAATTACAGCTTCCATATATTCAAGCCGCAGTAGTCATCAAATACCCTTCCTATTTCTCCGTCAACTACATCTATGATAAGCTCACAGGTCCCGGAAACCCAGCACTGATTCAAATGTCCCCCATGAGCATTATATTCCTCATCGCTCAATGTTATATGTAGATGAAGGTATACTTCACCATCCTTTTCAGTTATGTTTCCGGTCAGATTAGTGATCTCATATTCTCCGGTAAGCTCTTGACTATGATATTCCTTCGTAACCGTGTTAAAGACGCCTATCGTGATCCTGTCAGCTGCTCCAATCCCAATGACAGACCCCAACTTTAAACCGTTATCCGTGCAAAATTTATGTAATGAAGCAACTACCTCTTCACCTTTATCAATCCTCACAAAATACTTACTGCCTATTTTTGCATGCTTCATATTCTCATCCTTTCCAAATACATGCATCAAACTTTCGAACTTATTATGAACCAATTATGCTGTTATGTCAATATTACCATAATCCGTGTTATCATATCTCGCACCTCATCTTTTCCCCTACAAAAATCTCCGTTTATA
>JAAYQK010000017.1 GCA_012519325.1 Gracilibacteraceae bacterium
CAGCCGTTGCAACAGGCATAAAGAGGGTAAAGCCCGAGTCTGCAGTATTTACTTATCAGGGGGACGGCGATCTGGCGTCAATAGGTACTGCTGAGATTGTTCATGCAGCAATGAGAGGCGAGAAGATAACCACAATATTTGTGAATAATGCGATATACGGTATGACAGGAGGACAGATGGCTCCCACAACCCTTGTAGGCCAGAAGGCAACAACAGCTCCCTATGGAAGGGATGAAAACCATGCAGGTATGCCTATAAGAATAAGTGAAATGCTTGCAACCATGTCTAAGGCAGCATTTATAGAGAGAGTTTCAGTACATGACGTAAAGCATATCATACAGGCAAAGAAAGCTATAAAGAAAGCTTTCCAGCTGCAGATGGAAGGCAAAGGCTTTACTCTTGTTGAAGTACTGTCTACCTGCCCTACGAACTGGGGAAAAACTCCTATAGAAGCATTGAAGTGGCTCCAGGAGAATATGATACCATATTATCCTCTTGGGAACTTCAAAAATATTGAGGAGGTGAAATAATGACACATGAAATTATAATGGCAGGCTTTGGTGGACAAGGTGTTATGGCTATGGGTAAAATACTTGTCGAAGCAGCTATGGAAGAAGGAAAGAATGTGTCATGGCTGCCTTCCTACGGTCCGGAAATGCGCGGAGGTACTGCAAACTGCAGCGTAATTGTGTCTGATGAGCCTATTGGGGCTCCGGTAGTAACAGAGGCTACGGCAGCTATAGTAATGAATAGGCCTTCATTGGATAAGTTCGAAAATGATATAATTCCTGGCGGAGCACTTTTTATAAACAGCTCTTTGATAGAAAAGAAAGCTACAAGAGATGATATAAAAGTTTACTATGTGCCTGCAAATGAAATAGCAAGCGAACTGGGAACAGACAGGGTTGCCAATATTGTAATGCTTGGAGCATATCTCCAGGTATCAGGTGCAGCATCCTTCGATTCAATAATGAATGTTATCACTCATATTTTCGCAGGTAAGAAAGCCAGCGTTATACCGATAAATAAAGAAGCACTTCTAAAAGGGGCAGCTTGCGTAAAATAGTGTAGCTAAATCCATCCCGAAAAAAACTCCCCATCTTCCATCCTCTTTTCGGGATGGATTTTTTTCTGCATTTTATATATAATAAGACTTATTGGAGGGATATATATGGATTTCAAAGCGGAAATAGCAAAAAAAATAAGTGGGTTGGTTGATATAGAGCTTGATAAGGTTATGGAGCTTATTGAGATTCCGCCTCAAACCAATATGGGAGACTATGCCTTTCCCTGCTTTCAGCTGGCAAGGGTTATGAGAAAATCACCGAATATGATTGCTTCCGAGCTTTCGGGGAAGGTTATGGCCGATAGCATAGTTGAAAAAGCAGAAGCGGTAGGAGGTTATTTAAACTTTTTCGTAAATAGGAAGGAATATATAAAGCATACAGTGCGGGAGGTCCTTGAAAAAGGAGAGAAGTTCGGCAGCTCCGAGGACGGAAAGGACAAGAATGTAATTGTTGAATTCTCTTCCGTAAATGTAGCAAAGCCTTTTCATGTGGGACACTTGTTTAATACAGTGCTGGGCAGTGCCCTTGAAAGGATTTATAAGCACTCAGGTTACAATACCATCAAAATCAACCATCTTGGTGACTGGGGAACCCAGTTTGGGAAGCTTATATCAGCCTATAAAAGATGGATAAATGAAGAAGCCCTTGAGCAGGAGCCGATAAGCGAGCTTTTCAGAATATATGTCAAATTCCATGAAGAGGCTGAAAGGGATCCTGCCCTTGAAGATGAAGCCAGAGCATACTTCAAGAAGCTTGAAGAAGAGGATTCTGAAGTAACCGCACTTTGGCAAAGGTTCAAGGATTTGAGCCTTAGAGAATTCAGCAGGATTTATGAAGCCTTGAACGTGGAGTTTGATTCTTATGCAGGAGAAAGCTTCTACAGCGACAAGATGGATGAGGTTGTCCAAATGCTTCGTGAAAAGAAACTGCTAAAGGACAGCAATGGAGCAAAAATCGTTGATTTGGAACAGTTTAACATACCTCCAATAATGATATTAAAGTGTGACGGCGCAACAATCTATGCCACCAGGGACCTGGCGGCGGCGATATACAGAAAGAGAACCTATGATTTCTACAAGAACATCTATGTGGTAGGAGGAACACAGTCCTTGCATTTTAACCAGATTTTCAGCACCCTGGGACTGATGGGCTTTGAGTGGTCCAAGGACTGCGTACATATAGGCCACGGCCTTGTAAAATTTGCTGATAAGAAGCTTTCAACACGAAAAGGAGACGTTGTCTTTGCAATGGATGTTATCCATGAAGCCATAAATAAGACCATGGAGATTATAGAAAATAAGAATCCGAACCTGGATAATAAGGAAGAGGTCGCAAGGAAGGTGGGCATGGGAGCGCTTCTTTATACATTCCTCAGAAATAACAGAGAGAAGGATGTGGTCTTCACCTGGGAGGATGCCTTAAACTTCGACGGAGATTCAGGGCCTTACGTCCAGTATACTTATGTAAGGGGCAGGAGTATATTGAAGAAAGCAGGAAATATTTCTGATGCTGCTGATTTGAGCTATCTTTCCACAGAGGATGAATTCCAGCTGGTCAAGCTTCTTGGAGCTTTCAAGGATTCGATCAGAGAAGCGGTGGAAAGGTATGAGCCCTTTGTTGTAATTCGCCATGTAACAGAGATTGCAAAGGCTTACAACAAATTTTATAATACGCATCCCATTCTGAATGCCGAAGATAACGTGAAGAATGCAAGGCTTCAGCTTACAAAGGCAGTGGGAACAGTGATTAAAACAGGCCTGGGTCTTGTTGGAATAGAAACACCGGAAAATATGTAATGTTGAACCCTCTGCAATTGGGCAGAGGGTTTTTATCTGAATAAAGGTTTGAACAATGGGTATGAGTGTGATAATATTACTATATCTGAAAATTTTCTAAAACTATATAGGCTGCATTAAAGAAGGAATATAATTTTGAAATATATGAATCAAAGAAAATGTTTTATTGCAAAACATATGGAAAGGGGTATTAAAATGGGTCGCTTGTTTGGAACCGACGGAGTCAGAGGGATTGCCAACAGGGAGTTAAGCCCTTCCCTGGCATTCAATCTTGGAAGAATAGGTGCATATGTGTTGACTGAAGAAACCCACCATAGGCCCAGGATTGCTGTAGGTAAGGATACCAGGATCTCCGGTGACATGCTTGAAGCTGCCCTTGTTGCAGGTATATGCTCCATGGGAGCAGAAGCTGTTGTTTTGGGAGTTTTGCCTACACCTGCAGTCGCATACCATACGAGACATATGGGCCTGGATGCGGGAGTCGTAATTTCAGCTTCACATAACCCCTTTGAATATAACGGAATCAAGTTTTTCAACGATAAGGGATATAAGCTGTCGGATCAATTGGAAAACAGGATAGAAAGTTTATTTATGAATTTTGAAAACGGCATAGAATATCCCACAGGGGAGAAAATCGGCAAGAAAGTTGAAGTAGATAACGCAGTGCACGGTTATATCGATTTTCTCAAAAAGACCATAGACGTCAATCTGAGAGGACTCAAAATTGCAGTTGACTGTGCAAACGGTGCATCATATATAGCGGCGCCCTCCGTACTTGCAGACTTGGGTGCTGAGATAGTGGTCATAAACAACAAGCCCAATGGGAAAAACATAAACGTAAAATGCGGCTCTACAAACCCTGAAGGACTCCGGAAGCTGGTCATGGACTCCGGAGCCCATATCGGACTTGCCTTTGACGGGGATGCCGACAGGCTTATTGCGGTAGATAACAGGGGAAGCGTTGTTAACGGTGATCACATGCTTGCTATATTTGCCAGGCATTTCAAAGGGAAAGGAATGCTGAAAAATGATACGATAGTTAGTACGGTAATGAGCAATATGGGTCTTGATATAGCTATGAAGCGAGAACAGTGCAATCTTGTCAAAACCAAGGTAGGAGACAGGTATGTTCTTGAAGAGATGATGGCAAAAGGCTATAATATTGGCGGTGAACAGTCAGGACATATTATATTCCTTGATTACAACACAACCGGGGATGGACTCCTGACAGCCCTTCAGCTGCTGGCCGCAGTAAAAGAAACGGGTAAGAAACTATCTGACCTTGCGTCCATTATGAAGGAATTGCCCCAAGTGCTGGTAAACGCAAGGGTGAAGAATGAGAACAAAAACAAGTATATGGAGGATGAAGCTGTTGCAGAAATGATATCAGCCCTGGAGAAAAAGCTGAAGGGCAGGGGAAGAGTGCTTGTAAGGCCTTCCGGCACCGAACCGCTTGTTAGGGTAATGCTGGAGGGAGCAAACGAATCGGAACTGAAGGAAGATGCAGCGGCTTTGGCTAGGCTTATAGAAGAAAAAATGAATTAGATACAGAAAACTGCTGTGCAATTTTCTGGAGTAACTGGTTACTAGCCTCTAGAGCTGGGGTATCCCTTCGAATCTCTTTCCATATCTAGCGGCTAGCGGCTCGTGTCTCGCGGCTGAGTATATATCTTTAGGTATTGAAATCAGTTTATTAACTTGAAAAGATGCTGTAAAAGTTATAAAATAATATAGGGGAATACTGAGAAGCATACCAATGTAAGAACAGGACAGGAGGTGGAAGGATAGGAAATAGTGCCAGGAGACTTAAAACTTAATAAAGCGCCAGACTTGCATAGCAAGTTGACGAGGTCAGGGTTAATCGAAAATTCGGCGGGTGCCCTGCGCTGCGGCTCGACAGTGTTATGGATTTTACAAATCCTCAAGTGATTGATGGGACAAAGGAAATCCGATCGAGTCAAGGGTAAAACTGCGTAAAGCTAACAGTTTGGACCTGTTAGTGTATTTTTTTGCCCAAATGCACGCGGCACGCGGCAATTATCTGAGAGGAGAATTTTTCAATATGTGCGGTATAGTAGGTTATATCGGAAAAAAAAACGCAGTGCCTATTCTGATGGAAGGTCTGCAGAAGCTCGAATACAGAGGCTATGATTCTGCCGGAGTGGCTGTATATACGAAGGAAAGAATAGAGGTTAGAAAATATAAGGGCAGACTTTCAGTGCTTGAGGAGCATCTGAAAAAGGAAACTCTGGAAGGATGCATGGGGATAGGACATACAAGATGGGCTACCCACGGTGAGCCCTCTGATGTGAATTCACACCCTCATACCAATTGCTCAGGTGATATAGTAGTGGTTCACAACGGCATAATTGAGAATTATATGAGCATTAAAAACATGCTTATTGAAAAGGGATATGTGTTCAGATCGGAGACCGATACGGAAGTGCTTGCACACTATGTGGATTACTTTTATGAGGGGGATCTGACTGAGGCTGTAAGAAAGGTCATTGAGAAAATAAGAGGATCCTATGCTTTTGTAGTAATAAGCAGGAGAGAGCCTGACAAAATCATATGCGTTAGAAAGGGAAACTCCCTTATAGTAGGAATAGGAAACGGCGAAAACTTTATTGCCTCAGACATACCTGCCATACTGAACCATACAAGAAGAGTATACCTTATTAATGAGAATGAGATTGCAATAGTAGAGAAGGACAGGATAAGCTTCTTTGATGGAAGCGGAAAGAAAGTCGAAAAGGAAGTGTTTGAAGTGAATTGGGATGTAACTGCTGCTGAAAAAGGCGGCTTTGAACATTTTATGATAAAGGAAATACATGAACAGTCCAAGGCTGTGAAGGATACCATGGTCTCAAGAGTGTTGCCGGATTTCGCAGACATAAAGCTGGATGACATAATACTTACAAAGGAAGAACTGCAGGAGTTCGACAAGATATATATGGTTGCCTGCGGAACATCATTTCACGTGTGTATAGTGGGCAAATACGTTATAGAAAAGCTGGCAAAAATTCCAGTGGAAGTGGAAATAGCTTCAGAATTCAGATACAGGAATCCTATTGTGAATGAAAGAACCCTTACCATAGTAGTGAGCCAGTCGGGAGAAACTCTGGATACGCTGGAAGCTTTGAAGGAGGCCAGGAGGAAAGGCTCCAGGATACTCAGTATAGTCAATGTGGTAGGGAGTTCGATAGCCCGTGAGTCCCATGACGTATTATATACCTGGGCTGGGCCTGAGATTGCGGTTGCATCCACAAAGACGTATACTACCCAGCTTATAGCCATTTATATGATTGCCCTGTATATGGCTAAATTGAAAGGGACTCTCAAGGATGAGGAAATTGCTAAAATCAAGGATGAGATGAGAAAGCTTCCTCAGCTTATAGAAGAAACCTTAAAGCATAAGTCAACCATACAAAAATTCGCAGCCCAGAATTCCAACGCAAGGGACGTATTCTACCTGGGGCGCGGGATAGACTATGCCGTTGCCCTTGAAGGCTCCCTGAAGCTTAAGGAGGTATCCTATATTCATTCCGGAGCCTATGCCGCCGGAGAGCTTAAGCACGGCATCATAGCCCTGGTAGAGCAGGGCACGATAGTGCTGGCGGTCCTCACCCAGGATGAGCTGTACGAGAAGATGGTAAGCAGCGTGAAAGAAGTAAAAGCAAGAGGCGCCTTCGTATTCGCCATAGAAAAGGAAGGCAATACAGAGGTTGAAAATGTAGCGGACTACACCTTCTATATCCCCAAAGTTTCCGATATACTGGCTCCGGTAGTGGCAGTAATACCCTTGCAGCTTCTGGCTTACTACATGGCGGTTGAAAAGGGCTGTGATGTGGATAAACCGAGAAATTTGGCAAAGAGCGTAACTGTAGAGTAGGCTGCAGTATTCCAAAATCCCGTAGTAGATGCAAGATGGTTTTTGCTTTGCTGCGGGATTTGTTTTTACTATAATTAAGTATTGACTTAATCAAAAAACAGATGTATATTTTAATTAAGTTAAAACTAAATCAGATGAGGTGGAGGTTAATTATGGAGGTAACAAAGATACTTAAAGCCATAGCGGATGAAACAAGATTTAAAATACTTACATTGCTTTTACAGCATAACTATTGCGTAAGAGCATTGTCAAAAAAACTTGAGCTGTCAGAATCGGCAATATCACAGCATATAAAAGTTTTAAGGGAAGCAGGTCTGCTTATAGGGGTGAAAAAGGGTTATTATATACACTATGATGTAGACCGAGGTACCTTGCGCGAACTCTCTTCTAGAATTGAAGAACTTGCTGCAATTGAACGAAAAGTTTGTAATCCTGAAAGCGTAGAGTGTGTAGACAATTATGGAAATTGTAAATATCACAAATCTTAAAAAGATACACGGAGAAATTCAAGCAGTTAATGAAGTTTCTTTTAGTATTGAGTAGAGGGAATTTCCGTTTGCTAAGCAAAAGAAATAAAACCATCATTAGAAGATGTATTTGTTAAAGTAACAGGCATTGGAGTCTTTAGTTTTTGCTATTTTATTGTTTTACTTGTGCCTGAGAAACATAAAGAGAAAATAGATTCTTTAGGCGGATAATGTCAGAATCACAGATAGTAATAGAATGGGCATCATAATCGACGAGCCCATCTTTTTTCATTTTATTGAGTTCACGAGAAAGAGAAGTCCTTTGTATCCCTAACCTTTCTGCTAATTCCTTCTTTGTCATATTAAGTTTTATTTTTTTATTTTCTTGAGTGTAATACTCGTAGTTTAAGAATTCAATAATAGACTCTCTTATGGATTTCATGGAGATTGACTTAATTTTGCTTGTTAAAATAGCAGTTTTATCCGATATACAGGTTAAAAACTTAACTAAAAAATCTTGGTTAGTCTGACAAAGCTGCAGTACAAAATCCTTAGGAATATGTAAAATTTCAGTATCTATTTTTGCTATCACACTCATGGGATAATAAGGATACTTTGAAAACAATAGATTCCCCCCTATATTATCTCCGATATTAAATTCTGCAACAGTTAATACATTTCCTCTTTCATCAATTTTTTGAACAAATACCTGGCCTTTTAAAATGATATCCCAGTAATTGCATCTCTCACTTTCAAAATGGACAATGCTGCCTCTATTGTATTTCGAGATAATATAATTATGTGTTTTGAAAAGATTAAGCAGTTCTTCAGTAAAGAATTCACTAAATAACTCTGTCAGCCTTAAAATACCTAGATAATCTTTTATATTCATAAATACCACCTTTTTTAAAATTAGTTGCCATGGTAACTGTATGTCGCTGTGATTTATTATAATATAATCTTGAACATAGTGAAAGGAGAGTATTTTTGTTGGAGAAAAAATATTTATACCAAGGAGATATTTTTAAATCCCATTGTTGTAAAGTTGCCCAATCCAAAAAACTATAAAGAGAAGGAGTGATAAGGGGTGGATATTTTTACAGTGTCATTATGGGGAATAACAGGGGCTGCGCTTATCGTGTCTCTTGTTAAAGATAAGCAGAAGACATTTAATTCAATGAAAATGGCAAAAGGTATGATGAAAAATATGGTCGGACAGATTGTAGGCATTTTACTGCTTATAGGATTGATTTTGACCTTCATACCGCCCGAAGTTATAAAAGATGTTTTGGGAGCATCTAATCCGTTTATCTCAACTATTGTTTCTGCTTTGGCAGGTAGTATCACATTAATTCCGGCCTTTGTGGCGTTTCCTCTGGTGGGCTCTCTTGTAGATGTAGGTGCAAGTATTGTTCCCGCTGTCGCTTTCCTAACCACCCTTACAATGGTTGGACTGGTGACATTCCCATTGGAAAGACAGGAATTTGGTTTGAAATTCGCAGCTGCCCGTAATATTTTCAGTTTTGTATTTGCGGTTGTGATAGCATTGGCGATGGGAGTGATAATATGAATATAATTGAAACAATTAAAAAGAACAAACTACTGACAGCAGTATCTCTGGCGTATGTTTTTCTATTTATCGCAATGCCTGATAAGGCTTATTTGTCTGTAAAAAACAGCATGTATTATATTATAGAGATGCTGCAAATTATGCCTGTGGTATTTATACTTACATCAATTATAGAAGCATGGGTTCCTAAAGAAGTAATCGTAAACGGATTTGGAGAAAAAGCAGGAATAAAGGGGGGCGTATTCTCGTTATTATTGGGCAGTTTTTCAGCAGGACCTATCTACGCTGCATTCCCAATCTGCAAAATACTTTTAAAGAAAGGCGCCAGCATCGCGAATGTAGTAATTATTTTAAGTGCATGGGCGGTAATAAAAGTCCCGATGCTTGCCAATGAAGCGAAATTCTTAGGAATACAGTTCATGGGAATAAGATGGGTATTTACAGTGATAGCCATAATAATAATGGCATATCTAATGACTATATTTGTAAAAAAGGAAGATATTCCTGTTCAGAAAGGGCAGAACCTTGATAAAGTAACTGGTATTGATATTAAAGTACAATATTGTATTGGATGTGGACTGTGTGAAAAACTATTGCCTCAGTATTTTGAGGTAGTGGGTAAAAAAGCAAAATGGAAGGGGTCAATCCTTAATGATGCACAAATAGATGAACTAAAACCGATAATTGATGCATGTCCTGTTAAGGCTATAGACTTTAAATGATATTATTGCTGCATAACCAAAAAACTAGAGTAATAAATGATAAGTCTTGCAAAGAATAATGGTATTATAGGGTAGAAACTTTATTTGAGGCATATGCAGAATATACACGGAATAGGGATGACTTCTGAATTTGCACCAAAGGAGGAAAAGCAATGAATTATCTGGAACTGGATACACCAGCTCTATTAATTGATAAAGATATAATGTTAAGTAATTGTATAAGGATGCAGGACTATGCAAATCGCTGCAATGTTGCACTGAGGCCCCACACAAAAACTCATAAAATGTCCAGGCTGGCTCTTCTGCAGGAGGAGCTTGGTGCAAAAGGTATAACCGTAGCCAAGGTTGGCGAGGCGGAAGTTATGGCAGCCAAAGGGCTGAAAGATATATTCATTGCAAACGAGATAGTCGGTGAAGAAAAACTGCGCCGGATTCGCAAGCTGGCTGAAACAATCGATATATCCTTCGGGCTTGACAGCATCCCGCAGGCAGATATGATTGAGAAGGCTTTTGAAGGCAGCAGTAAGCAGGCAGTTGTGCTTATTGAAATTGAAGTTGGCGAAGAACGCTCCGGCGTTATTGAAGAAGCTGCGTTTATAGAGCTGCTTAATCATTTGAAGCGGTGCAGAAACATATATTTAAAAGGGGTTTTCTCCCATGAAGGTCATTCCTATGCTGCGGAGAATGTGGAGGCATGCAGGGAAATTCATTTGCAGTCGCAAAAAAGGACTCTCCGCTTTGCCCAACTGGCGGCAGATACAGGATTTTATTTGGAAACAATCAGTATAGGCTCTACACCTTCCCTGATGCATGATTTTCCAATACTGGACGGAATAACTGAAATCAGGCCGGGCACATATATTTTTATGGATGCATCCCAGGGAAATGCATGCGGAAGCTATGAACGAAATGCTGCAACTGTTCTGACTACCGTAATCAGTTTGCCTACCCCGGAGCGGGTAATTACAGATGTGGGAGCCAAGGGGCTTACTGCACAAGCCAGGAGCAAAGGATTTACTGCCACAAAAGGCCTGGGTCTGATTAAAGGCTGGCCGGGAGTAAATATACATACCGTATATGATGAGCATGCAATTATATACAATAAAGAATTCCATGATTCAGTCAAAGTCGGTGATAAGGTGGAGATTATTCCCAATCATATATGCCCTGTCGTCAATCTGCATGAAACAGCCTATATTATTTCAAAGGGAGAGGTAATAGATGAGATTCCTGTGGATTGCAGGGGCAAGCTGAAATAAATGCTAGGTTAACAAACTAACAGACTGTCACTTAATATCAGACTTTTTCCATTTATTAAAGTATTATACTATTGGAATATGTAATTAGCATGAATGGAGGGTTTTAGATGATTATAACTACAACACCAAATGTGGAAGGCAGGAAGGTTAAAGAATATAAAGGGATAGTATTCGGAGAGGTTATTTCCGGAGTAAACTTTATAAAGGACTTTGCAGCCGGGCTAACAAATATTTTCGGAGGCCGTTCCGGATCCTATGAGGGAGAACTGATTGAGGCAAGAGAAGCAGCATTAAGAGAAATGGAGAAAAGAGCAGGGGCTATTGGCGCTAATGCAGTAATAGGAATAGACATTGACTATGAGGTATTGGGCCAGGGGGGCAATATGCTCATGGTAACGGCTTCAGGTACGGCAGTAATAGTTGAGTAAAAGAATAATACGAAAAACAAGAGTACATTTCTGTTATGATTTGCAGAAATGTATTTTTTTACGTTTTTTTACTTGACAATGCATCTCTTATGTTATATAGTTAATTACATAAGTAGTCAACTAACCAATAGGGGAGGCTGAAGTTCATGCTCATTGACTTTAATAGTGAAAAACCGATATATCTGCAGCTGGCAGAAGCCATTGAAGACAACATATTAAAGGGGATTTTTGAGGAAGAATTCCAAATAGTTTCTACCACAGAGATATCGGTAAAATATAAAATAAATCCCGCAACAGCAGGAAAGGGAGTAAATGTGCTGGTAGATGAGGGTATCCTCTATAAAAAGAGGGGGCTGGGCATGTTCGTTTCCACAGGGGCAAAAAAGAAGATTCTTGAAAAGCGCAGGAACAGCTTCTATAAGGATTATGTGCAGTCCCTCCTGGAAGAGGCTGCAAAGCTGAATATTTCAAAGGAGGATATCATTAAAATGATAGTGGGAGGTAGTGAAATTGAAGACAATTCAGATAAAGGGAGTAAGTAAGGTTTATGGGCATACAAAGGCCCTTGACAAGGTTGATATTACCATTGAATCCAACAGGATTTATGGACTATTGGGAAGAAACGGAGCAGGCAAGACAACTCTTTTAAATCTGATGACAAACAGGATATTTCCGACTGAGGGTGAAATTTTAATTGACGGAGAAACAGTTTTTGAAAATGATCGGGTCCTAAGTAATATTTTTTATATGACTGAGCAAAACCTGTATCCCGAAGATGAAAGGGTAAGGAATATATATAAATGGATAAAGGAGTTTTATCCCTCCTTTGATATGGAATATGCTAAAGATTTATCGGAAAGGTTCGGGCTGGATACAAAAAAAAGAGTAAAGAATTTATCTACGGGTTATGCTTCAATATTCAAGGCTATTGCAGCTCTTGCCTCCAATGCGGATATTGTTCTTTTTGATGAACCGGTGCTGGGATTGGATGCAAATCACAGGGATATGTTTTATAAAGAGCTTATTTCCAATTACAGTGAAAGGTCAAAGACAATAATTATATCTACCCATCTTATTGAGGAAGTGGCTCCGGTAATCGAAGAGGCAATAATAATTAAAGAAGGAAAGCTGATCCTGAAGCAGTCGGTGGAGGAGCTTTTGTCAGGGGCTTATATAGTTTCGGGAGAAGCTTCGAAGGTGGATAAATACATCCAGGGCAGGAAATGCATAGGTATTGATACTATCGGAAGCTTTAAGTCGGCTACGGTATTGGAAGCTGTTAATAATAAGGATGAGACTCTGGCGGAGGAACTGGAGCTGGAGTTTGGCAAGGCGGAACTTCAAAAGCTTTTTATAAGCTTAACTAATTAGTTGGAGGCGAAATAGTCATGAATAATATTTATAAGGTATTTAAATATCAGATACATGATTTTTGGAAGGCTGTGTTAGTATTCTGTTTCATTAACATATTAATAACATCTTCAATTAGTGCCACAGTTGCGATAAATGGGGAAAGTATATCCTTTGGAGGCCTGGAAATGGCAACGGTAATATTTCTTTTTGTGGC
>JAAYQK010000181.1 GCA_012519325.1 Gracilibacteraceae bacterium
CTTGGCAGGTTGAAAACACTGTAAAGCTGATAGATGACGGCAATACAATACCTTTCATTGCCCGATACAGGAAGGAACTGACAGGGGAACTTTCCGACACAGTACTGAGAGAGCTTGATGAAAGGCTTAAATATTTGAGAAACCTTGAAGAAAGAAAAGATGAAGTCATAAGACTTATTGAAGGACAAGGCAAGCTTACAGAAGAGCTAAAAACTTCCATTGAGAAAGCCGAAGTATTGCAGGAGGTGGAAGACCTCTACCGTCCGTATAAGCAGAAGAGGAGAACAAGGGCTGCTATTGCCAGGGAAAAGGGACTGGAGCCTTTAGCGGATATAATATTAAAGCAGGAACGCATTTCTGAAGCCTTGGAGGAAATTGCAGAAACATTTATAAACCCGGAGCTTGGTGTCCTGACTGCGCAGGATGCCATAGACGGTGCTTCAGATATAGTTGCTGAAATAATATCCGACAATGCGCAGTTCAGAAAAGAAATAAGAGAGCTTACCTTCAGGGATGGTGCCATTGTGACAAAAGGCACTAAAGAAGAACAATCAGAGTATCAGATGTATTATGATTTCAAAGAGCCTGTTAAAAAGGTTGCCCCCCACAGAATATTGGCTGTAAACAGGGGAGAGAAGGAAGAATTCCTCAATGTCAAGGTGGAGGCACCGACAGAAAGGATACTGGCCTTCCTTAACAACAGTATAATCAAAGAAAATTCCCCATATAAAAATATGCTTGAGGAAATAGTAAGGGATGCATATAACAGACTTATTGCCCCGTCCATAGAAAGGGAAATAAGAAGCATTCTTACCGATGAGGCGGAAGAACAGGCGATAAGAGTGTTTGCTGCTAACCTCAGGAGCCTTCTGCTGCAGGCTCCTATTAAAGGAAAGGTGGTAATGGGCTTTGACCCGGCTTATAGGACAGGCTGCAAAATAGCAGTAATAGATGATACCGGAAAGCTCCTGGACACCGCTACGGTATATCCCACTCCACCGCAGAATCGAGTGGCAGAAGCCAAGGAAATATTAAAGGATCTGATTAAGAAGCATAATGTTGAAGTAATATCCCTTGGCAACGGAACTGCTTCAAGGGAGTCTGAAAGGATATGTGCGGAAATAATCAGGGAAATGGATATACCGCTGCACTATGTGATTGTCAATGAAGCAGGAGCATCGGTATATTCGGCATCAGAGCTGGCATCACAGGAATATCCGGACATAAATGTATCTTTGAGAGGAGCGGTTTCAATAGCGAGGAGGTTGCAGGACCCTCTTGCCGAATTGGTGAAAATAGATCCCAAATCAATTGGAGTGGGACAGTATCAGCATGATGTTGCACAGAAGAAGCTTTCGGATTCCTTGAGAGGGGTTGTGGAAGACTGCGTGAACAGTGTCGGAGTGGATTTGAACACTGCATCACCGTCTCTTTTGCAGCATATATCGGGAGTAAACTCAGCCATTGCAAAGAACATAGTATCCTACAGGGAAGAAAACGGCAAGTTCAGGAGCAGAAGAGAGCTGCTTAAGGTGAAAAAGCTTGGAGAGAAGACTTTTGAACAAGCAGCAGGCTTCTTAAGAATACCTGAAAGTGAAAACATATTGGATAATACATCAGTACATCCGGAATCCTATGATATTGCAGAGAAGCTCCTTGAGAAAGCAGGAAAGGATATTTCCGGTGCAGCGGATAAGCTTTCAGCCATGAACATAAATGAGCTGGCAGCTGAACTGGGAGTGGGAATTCCTACACTGAGAGATATTATTGATGAGCTTAAAAAGCCGGGAAGAGATCCAAGGGACGAAATGCCGAAGCCTGTATTGTTGTCTGACGTATTGGACATTAAGGATTTGAAGCCTGGTATGTTACTTACCGGAACAGTAAGAAATGTTATTGACTTCGGAGCTTTTGTTGATATAGGAGTACATCAGGATGGGCTGGTGCATATATCAGAGCTGGCCGACAGGTTTGTCAGAAGGCCTCTTGATGTAGTACAGGCAGGTGATATAGTGAAGGTAAGGGTCCTGGATGTGGACCTTGATAGGAACAGGATTAGCCTCAGTATGAAGGGTTTAAGCCAAACGTAATGTTTGGCTTAAATTTTTTATAAAAATCGTTCGACAATATGAATTAAACTATGACACAAGTCCCAATAAAAAATGCAAGAAATATTTTAAAAGTGTAGAAATAATTGGACAAACCAATAAATGTCCATTATTTTGTATAAAGGGAAAAATGAGGAAAAAAAGAATATATTGGGGTACAGGGTGCTGTGACTTGCGGCCTGTACTTGGGCGCCTGGGTCGCAACGAGCTTGTGGCGCAACCGACCTGACACTGTATAACAAGTTTTACAGTGTTAGGTCTTATTTTTTTCTATTATACGGGGGGTGAACACAGGGCAGAAGCACAAAATACTGCATTGGTGGGTGCAAAAGATAATGAGAAAAGGAGGGAAAAACTTGAGAGCTGAGAAAATTAAGTGCATAATATGTATTATCTTAAGCGCTGCATTGATTATGGTTAATCTTGTAAGTGCAGACGTTCCGAAGCTGCAGCCTGTAAAGTACACAGATATAGCAGGCAGCAAATATGAAAGTCAATTGACGGAATGGATAGATAACGGATTTATCAAAGGCTTCCCGGATGGAACCTTTAAGCCGGAAAATACAATAACAAGAGCAGAGTTTATGGCACTTGTCAACAGGTCTTTCGGATTCACGGATACTGCGGAAATCAATTACATCGATATATTGAAGGATAAGTGGTATTATTTGGATGCGGCAAAAGCGACAAAAGCCGGGTATATGCAAGGTTATGACGGAAAACTGTTTCCGCTGGATCCAATATCTAGACAAGCCTTTGCTACGGTCCTTGCCAGATTGACGGGGGGAGAAGCTGCAGTCGATGATACTGTAATAAATAATCTGACTGACGGTAAATCAATTCCGGAATGGAGTAAGGCAGCCATAAGTACTACCATAAGCAAGGGGTATTTCAATGGACTGATAAGCGATGCTTTTAAACCTGAAGAGAAGATAACAAGGCTTGAAGCGGTAGTGGCCCTGGACAGGGCATTCAAGAGCATGTACAGGGCTGTATA